>JAFGWG010000032.1 GCA_016937255.1 Bacteroidales bacterium | reverse complement strand
CGTTTTTGCAAATATAATAAAATTTATGGAACGATAATTTATTTTAATTAATTATTATTTTTAACACCCCACCTTGAAGGTTTGAGCGTCGCAGGCATTGTTATAATATACTTTTCGTCACTCAGCGCTTGTCGAAGAGTGGCAAACGATAATGTGTAGTCATGTTTCAACTTGTTTCCTTGAAGACGAACTCTTGGTCTCCTTCGTCGAACGAAGACTGATATCGAAGCATGCATCAAGATTTTCAGTTAAAAATAAACCAGCTTAATTGCAGAAAAGTTTTTCCGAATATGCTCAATGTTGAGTGTATACTGGTACCAGCAATAACAATCGCAGGCAGTAGTGCCCAATGCTTCGAATCTAAATACCAGCGTATCGTTTTTTATTTTATAATTGCCAAAAAACTCCTGACAGCAGGAATCAATAAACTTAAAATCGACAAATAGGGAAGAATCTTTGATTTCCGAAGAATTGATATATGGAAACCGCTCCTCGTGTATGGTATCATCAAGTGCATCCTCACAATCACCATATTGCTCAAAAGCGATGCTTTTCTCTTGCATGGTTTTGATATAATTCTCTTTCTTTTGCTCGGTTTGCTTCTCAATTTGATCGAAAAAATAATCGTAGGAGGGCTCATCATTTTGTGCTGTTTCATCTTTGCCTTTTTGATGGCACGATGAAAATAAAATAAGCACGAAAAATAAATATGCAATTCGCATTGGTTTCAAGTTTTAATATTGAGACAGGTTACAATAGATTATCTTCGCTTTCCTCTAGATAAAATATCCTTCATTACTTCTTCATAATAATCAATTCCTTCGAAGCCAAGACTCTGAGTAAGCTGGTCAAATATTCTTCTTGCCCTGAAATAATTATTAATTTCAATAACCACTAGTTTTAAGCCGGCATTATTACTTAACATTACTTCGAAACCACGTGCACGAACATTTCGGCTGATACTTTTGTAATTCATAACTTGGGCTTCGTTAAATGGTGCTAGAACTACAATATTATATAATATGTATGGCTTCCACGCTTCACCAACTTTCATTTTGAAAACCGAAAAATAGGATCTATATCTCTTATTTGTCGCATCGAAAATAAATCCTTGAGTACTCAGTATTAAGGGAGTAGAACATGCAATAATTAAAAAGGAAATAGGCCATGCTCCTTCAATAATTAAACTTAGAACGCCAATTATAATAAGAATAAAGCCTATGACCACAATAGGACCCCTAAGGCTGGTACCACTATTGATATATAGAAGTTTATCGTTTTCCAAAGTGATTAAATAAAACGCAAGAAACGTTTGCGATTCCCACCTTTCACAACTTAATCATGAATCTGATGAACAATAAAAGCATCGTCGCTATTGATTACTTCAATGGCTTTCTGGAGTTCGTCGTCTATATCGTGAATGATGACATAATACGCATCGCTACCAAATAATTTGCTGGCTAAGCTGGCTTTAATAACAGATTGAATGATCAATTCGCTTTGTTTATAGCCTTCTTCATCATACTCTACATCTTTTTCAGCATAATCGAAAAACGCTGACATGAAGGTTTTATCCATTTTGAAATTTGCCTTAAATGCCTTAACATCTGCATATTCTGCTTTTAGACTTTCACGATTTTTATCAACATAATCTAAGGTAAATGAATTGATTACATTATTGCGAATAAGCCGCGAATAATAATCTGAATAAAGAGTAGTATCGAGCGGAATGAAAATATCAGGCATAATGCCACCACCGCCATATACGGTACGTCCTGCATCGGTTTTAAAGCGCAATGAATCTGGAAAAGTGATGGAATCTGGATGAATTAATTCACCATGGCTCATTCGTTCTGAAAGATCTTTATAATATGATTCATGTCCTTCATTGTATGGCTTTTGTATGCATCTACCGCTTGGGGTATAATAACGAGCAACGGTAATACGCATATACGACCCATCAGGAAGTGCATATGGGCGTTGTACCAGCCCTTTACCATAAGAGCGACGACCAATTACAATGCCACGATCCCAGTCTTGAATGGCACCGGTCACAATCTCACTGGCTGAGGCTGAACCTTCGTCGATAAGAACTACAAGTTTGCCTTTTTCAAAATTTCCCTTTTTGGTTGATTTGTATTCGATGTAATCCTCGGTATTTCGTCCCTGCGTGTACACAATCATTTTTGATGTTTCAAGAAACTGATCGGCTAAATCAACGGCAGTGCGAAGATACCCACCTGAATTTCCACGAAGATCCAGAATCAGACCTTTGGGATCGTTTTCAAGTATTTTAGTCATGGCTTCTTTATATTCATCTAAAGTATTGGCTGCAAAGCGGGTTACTTTAATGTATCCAATATCAGGAGTTACCATATAGCTGGTTTCAACGCTGTTTATTGGAATTTTATCGCGAGTTACCGTGAAATCCAGAATGCCTTTTTCGTGATTTCGTACAATGCCCAGAACTACTTCACTGCCTTTTTTTCCGCGAAGCATTTTAACCACATAGGCATTATCTACTTTATCTCCGGTTGAGTTTTCTTCGTCAATTCTAACAATTTTATCACCAGCCCTAATGCCAACGGTTTCAGATGGTCCACCTGCAATAACATCTACTACATTTATAGTATCGCGAAGCACTTGAAATTGAATGCCTACGCCTTCGAAATTTCCTTCCAAAGGTTCGTTGGTTCGTTTTACTTCTTCTTCAGAAATATAAATAGAGTGAGGATCGAGTTCTTCCAGCATTTTTATAATGGCTGTTTCTACAAGCTCTTCTTCATCCACTGAATCTACATACATATAACTGATGAGTTGCAGTGCACGCTTGAATTTATTGTCTGTTTTATTAGGGTCCTTTTGTGCTGAAATATTCAAAAAACAAAACAGCAAAATCAGGAAAGCAAGGCAATTTCTCATTTTTTTATTTTTATAAACGCAATTGTACCAACAAAATTACATTAATTTGTATAAAAATCGCCTATTTTCATGAATGAAGATCGTCAAACGGAAAAGAAACTAGTGATTTTTGCCTTAATAAAGGCAGCAATACCAGTGTTTTTAATTATTGTTGCTTTTTTTGTGCAAGACGATTTTGCATTTCTTAAAGGAGTTCATCCTTTACATACCGATGGACTAAGCGGAATTTTTACTGCAGCGCTCGTTCATGGCGATGAATGGCATTTGTGGGGAAATATATCGGCGCTTATTGTTTTGTATTTCATTCTCTTCAATAGCTTTAGACCCATGTCGTGGACAGTGTTGGTGCTTACATGGGTTGTGCCATATTTATGGCTTTGGTTTTTCGAAAGCGATGCATGGCATATTGGCGCAAGTGGTATTGTGTATGCGCTGGCGTCATTTATTTTCTTTTCAGGACTTGTGGTTCGCCATACTCGGCTCATAGCCCAAGCTATGTTAATTGCCTTTTTATATGGAGGTGTTTTTTGGGGCATTTTCCCGGGAAAACCCGATGTGAGCTGGCAGGGACACTTGAGTGGATTTATATTTGGTCTATTGCTCGCTTTATATTACGCAAAAGATTTGCGTGTTTTATACCCAAAGAAAAAATATTTTGAAGACGAGGAAGATGAGGATGACGTAGATGACGATGATTTTGATGTGGGCGAATTCGACGATGAAGTACCGCAAGAGGCAAAACGGGTGAAGTATCATTTTAAAAAGTGATTTTTATAATCCGCGGAAAGTATATTAATACATAAGATTCCGCGTAATAAATTTTTATATTCCACAGAAAGTACATGTATCATTTATTATTGATTGAGTATATTTGAAGCACTTTTTATGCGCAAAATCCTTATCATATTATCCGTTCTTATTGCCTTAACTGCAATCAGCTATTTCGGAATCAAATTCTATGGGGCAACGCACGTCAACGAAGATAGATTTCTGAGTAGATTGCTATAAAAATATACTCAAGCAATACAAATTTGGTGATAGCGGATTCTTTATGTATTTTTAGTAATAATACCTGCATTTCTCTTTAAAATTCAATTCCAATTGTG
>JAFGWG010000205.1 GCA_016937255.1 Bacteroidales bacterium | reverse complement strand
CTTCCCGAAAGGATCGTCATTTGAAACCATTACGAATAAAGACATCGAATATGTTCAACACAAGTTAAACAATAGACCAAGAAAAAATTTGGGATTTTTAACCCCAATCGAATTTTTATCCCTAAATTTGTCTAATCAAAAAGTTGCATTTGTGACTTGAATTCAGCAATGATAGATCAATTATTAAAGGCAATAAACTCACACGACATTTTGGGCTTTGAAAAAGTTTGGAATGACATAGAAAATGATATTTCTGAAAAAGACAAACAAAAATTATTGACTGAAATTCTTGATAATTATTATTCTGAAAAAAAATCTACTTTCTTTATTAAAGTGTTTGATAAAATAATTGACAGTAAAGTATCTCTTGACTTTAGTATCGACCACTGGACTCCAACATTTCTTTCTTTAGCTGTCCACAAATCATCACAGCGGCTATTTGACTATTTTTTAAAAAGGGGTGCGAACGTCAATTTCATTGGTGACAGTTATGTTTTTGAGACTAAAAAAACAATTAAACCCGAAACTAAAGAGCTTGACATTGAACGCTATTCAACCTGTTTAGACTTTGCAGAAAATAAACTAGCAGACTTGTTGTCAGTTGACTATAATTATTTCGTACCAGACAAAGACGAAGAAATACATCATTGGTCAGAAATTGATTGCAAAGAAGAAATTACAATTAGAAAAATAGACTTTTATTATTTGGTGGAGCAATCCCAATATTTGCAAGACCTTATTCACACAGACAGTCTTATTGACTACATAAAATCTATTGGAGGTAAGACATATGAAGAACTTAAAAAATAATTGAACATTAAAATTTTATCCCGAGCAGGTTAATAAATAGAAATTCAAGCACTACTAATCACTCGTTGAGTTTTTTCTGCTTCAACAAGTTTGCCTTATGATTTGATTTGTTTTAAATAATTTTGTGCAATTTTTTTTACAAATGAATAATGGTTTTTTTGTAGTTTTGTATTTCTTATATGTGGACAATCAAATATTTTTAACAAAAACAATTGTTATGATGAAATCAGTATTGAACTTGTGTTTTTTAGTTTTTGCAATAATTGCATCACTTTCTGTATATTCGCAAAGCTACACTTTTTCTAGTGCTGGGGCTACAGGAAATATCGGTCCAACTCAATTCATGGTTGACACGGCTTATGCCGGCACTAATCTTGACAGTGCGGTTGATGTACTTGGTGGTATTCAGTATTGGGTTGTTCCATCTACCGGCAATTATAGCATTGAAGCTTATGGCGGCCAAGGATATGGCGATTTTGGCGGTCGCGGTGCATATATTTACGGAGAGTTTTTTTTAATCGGTGGTGACACACTTAAAATTCTGGTAGGGCAAAAGGGTGGCCATTATTTAGACTATCCTTCCACTACATACAACCATCAGTACGGTGGTGGCGGTGGTTCATTTATAACTACTCTTAGCAATAATCCTTTAGTTATTGCCGGTGGTGGTGGTGGAAACCATGGCACATCATGGGTTACAAGTTGCGACGGTCAGCTGACCAACAATGGTGCTGCCGGAGCAAATGCATCTACTATTGGTGCAGGTGGAACCGGTGGAATGGGTGGCTTGCAGGCTTCAAGTGCTGATGGTGGTGGCGGACTGCTCGGTAATGGTGATGGTTTAAGTGGTGGACAGGCATTTATCAATGGAGGCCTAGGTGGAATCGATGAAGGAACAGGAGGTTTTGGAGCCGGAGGTGGCACCAGCAGTTGGAATAATTACCGTGGCGGTGGTGGTGGCGGCTACAGCGGCGGAGGTGGCGGAAATAATAGCGGAAACTGCTGCCCCTGTGGTGGTGGCGGTGGATCGTACAATGCCGGTATTAACCGCGATAGCCTTGCCGGAGTGCAAATAGGAGACGGTTTGGTAGTTATTACCAGTTTATGTACCCCAATTTCTTTGGTCGCCGATTCAGCTTCGTTGCCCGATCTTACCGATGAATGCATGGTTTCCATGCCGGTTTCTCCTACCGCATCAAATAATTGCGGATCAACCGTTAACGGTGTTGCCGATGTGGTTTTTCCAATTACAAATCAGGGGTTAACCGTGGTTACCTGGACATTTAACGATGGTCTCAATACCATTACGCAGACACAGAATGTAATTCTTTCAGATATTACTGCTCCTGTGCCCGATTCTGTTAGTCTCCCCGATACTTCTTACTGGTGCTCAATCGATTCATTAATTTGGCCAACTGCTACCGACAACTGCTCAGGCGTTACTGTTACCAATAATGTGTCATTGCCAATTTTTACAAGTGGATTAACATTAGTAACATGGACTTTTACCGACTCTGTTGGAAACTTCAGTACACAAAATCAAAATATTTATCTTGATGTTCTTGACAATGGTGTAATCATAAACGGAAATACCCTGTCTGCTACAGGTACTGGTTATCAATACCAGTGGCTCGATTGCGGCAATGGTATGTTACCATTATCTGGCGAAAACAGCCAGTCTTTTACCCCCTCAGATACCGCTTATTATGCTGTACAGTTAACTCATAATGGGTGTGTTGATACATCGATCTGTATATCTGTTAATTCGACCAGTATTAGCGATTTGTCAAATGAGGTCTTTATGATTTACCCAAATCCGTCTTCAGGAAAATTTATTATCTTGATTAACGGTGAAATTGAATACATAGATATTATTGATATATCCGGACGCTCAGTACAGTATTATGTAAATCCTGTTTCAAACGAAGTGGATGCAACTGCTTTGGAAAACGGAATCTATACGCTTAGAGTTAAAACCGCAGATAAACTGTATATTCGCCAGATAATTTTGTCTAAATAAGTTCAATAACATATTGACGAGAGGCTCTTTCATAAGAAAACAGCCTCTCTTTTTTGTAAAATAATTTTTATTTTTCTGTATTTCTTGCCTGTAAAACACGAGGAAATTTGCAATTGATTCTAAAATTGTGTTTGAACATTAATCAGTTATGGTTTTTTATGCATTTTATCGACTAATGGTGCTATCTTATTTCAAAAATTTGACGTAATTCTTTATTGTTGAGATTGCCAATCCAATTTTCGCCCGATGAAATTGTCATATCAGCTAGTCTTTTCTTTTGCTGAATTATTTCATTTATACGCTCTTCAAATGTATTTTGCGTAATGAATCGATGTACCATAACATTATTTTTTTGCCCGATGCGGTAGGCTCTGTCTGTTGCTTGATTCTCTACTGCCGGGTTCCACCATAAATCATAATGAATAACATGTTGGGCAGAGGTAAGGTTTAGTCCGGTACCTGCAGCTTTTAACGATAAAATAAAAATTTTCTCGGCTCTGTTGTTTTGAAACTTATCTATCATAATTTGCCGCTCTTTTATGGTGTTTTTGCCATGATAGAATAGTGGTTCATCGTTGTAGCGATCTGAAATATAACTCTGTAATAATTTCCCCATTTGAGCAAATTGGCTAAAAATAAGTACTTTTTCGTTCGATGCTGCAATACTGTCGAGTTTATCGAATAGCAATTGCATTTTTCCGCTTAATAGAGGGTCTGTATCATTGTTTTTTAGAAATAATGCAGGGTGATTGCATATCTGTTTTAAGGCGAGAATCATTTGAAGAACAAGACTTTTTTTGGCAAATATAGCTCTATTGTTATCACTCTTTATTTCTTCAATGTCTTTAAGGGCTTTTTGTAGAGTTCCTTCATATAAAGATGCCTGTTCAGGGGTAAGTTTTGCAAAGCTGTCGCTCTCAATTTTGTCGGGAAGATCGGCAATGATTTTCTTATCGGTTTTTAAACGGCGCATTAAAAAAGGTGATGTTATTTGCTTTAGTTTTTCTGCTTTTTGAATATCGTTGTATTCTTGAATGGGTATGCCAAATTCATTATTGAAATCATTAATCCTTCCCAAAAATCCTCGGTTTGCGTAATCCATTATACTCCAAAGTTCGCTTAATCTATTCTCTACCGGTGTACCACTTAGTGCAATGTAGTTTTTGGCAGGTATGTTTTTTACTGCTTTGGTTTGTGCGGTATTGATGTTTTTTATGTTTTGCGCTTCATCTATTACTAATGTGTGCCACGATACATTTTGAAACTTTTTAACGTCGCTTCGGGCTATGCCGAATGAAGTAATGAGCACATCGTATGTTTTTAAATCAGGTAGGGTGCGTGTAGTTCCATGATAAATAAAGCTCTTTAATGAAGGAGCAAATTTTTTGAGTTCCGATTCCCAGTTTAGTAAAAGACCGGTCGGTACAATCACTATTGCTTTGTGTTTATGCAATATTTTTTCTTCTTTGTATTTTAAAAGCAAGGCTATCACTTGCAATGTTTTGCCTAATCCCATATCATCGGCCAAAATACTGCCCATGCCAATTTTTGCATTTCGGTATAACCACGAATAACCGCGCTCTTGATATGGTCTTAAAGTCGCTTTTAATCTCTTTGGTAAATTAATATTATCTACCTGTGTCAACTCTTCAATTAGTGCTTTAACATCGTTGGTAAGCTCTACTTTTGCACCTTCGTATTCCCCACTTAATGCTGTTTGAAGAAGCTTCCCACTCGAAAGTTGGTTGTCGCCACTCAAGCGTGTCATTAAATTGCGCAAGTCTTCTTTATTTACATATATGTAAGACGAGCGATAATATAATAACCCTTCGCTCTTTTTGAGCAGTTTTTTAAATTCATTGTAATCTATAAATTCATCGCCCAATGCAACTTTCCAATCGAATGCAAAGATTTGATCAAAGCTTATATAGCCTTTTTGTTGGAGACTTGCTTTTTTTAATCGCATTGTAAGTTTTGGTCGTATTATATCGTTTAATGCCACCGGCAACATTACATCAATGTCGATTAAGCGTATGGTGGGTATCATTTCGAAAAGAAAGGGAAGAAATTCTTCGTATGTTAATATTGCTTTTTCTTTCGCGCCTGTATTTATGTATGTGTTTAAGCGAGGAACAAGTGTACTTAATTGAATAAGCGACTGCAAAACTGTATATCTGATAGACTCATGTTTCTTTAGGGTGAGAATTTTGTGCAGCGCAATAGGCATACTGTATTTGTGCTGAGAGTCTTTTACCGAAATTTGCATCAAAAAAGTATTATTCCCTCCTTCTTCTATTATTAATATTGGCTTGTATCTGCTTTGTGAAATGAAATACTTTTGCAACCATGTTTGTATGCCGCCGCAAAGTGATTTTTCACCGGCTTCCTTAAATTCATATTTTGCGCCGCAGAAGAATAAATTGTGTATTTGGTCTAAAGTAAGGTCTTTGTGAATATGGTGAATTATTTCGCTTATAAAAATTGATAACGTGTTAATGTGTTGATCCTTAATTGATAGAGTCTTGTTCTTGTTGTTAAGCTCTATGATTTTTGACGGTAAAATCATTTCATATTTATCGCACAATATTCTCACTTCCTTGCTCAGTAAAGCCGGAAGCCATCTGATACAGAACTTTTTATTGTCAAGATGAACTATTTGAGGAGCAATGGCGCCATTTGCTATAAGGTGGCAGGCAAAGTGAAAAGTAGTATGAATGGCTGCTACAGAAGGTTGATAATTAGTAATATACTCGGGTTGTATTTGACTAATCGGCTTTATGACTTGAGTAAATGAAAATGCGTTTTCACCTATAATATAGATTGTTTCATTGTTTAGGTTTGTTTGTAACTTCACTTCAGTACGAATATTGATATCGGCTATATTATTTATGTCTTTGGTAAATAATTTATCCATATTTAATTGACCCAGAATAAGCTTATTTATAAAATCTATACTTTTTTTAATATTAAGATTATATATTTTTTTAAAATCACTGCTTTCATTATAAAATGGTGGATTCTTTGATAATAGTGAAATTAATGACTCATGTATAGGAGTGAGAAGAGTATAATTCAGTTTTTGATATGCATTCTGTTGTTTAATCACTTCTTGTGCTCGTATTGGCTCTGATATAAAACTTTTAAGCTTGGGTACGTCTTGTTCGGACTTGCTTATTCTAACTCCGTATTTTGATAATTCTTTGGTGAGACTTAAATCGTGAATATCGAAGACAATAAACGGATCATTGTCGATTTCTTCACATAATTTGTATATTACGGCAGCAATATGTTTGCATGGAACAGCCCAGTCGGGGCAAGAACATTTCATTTTTAAATCAGTCCATTGTCGTGGAAAAACTCTTAATCCACGGTTTTCTGCCATATCTAAAAGCAAAGGGTCTAATTCTCTATTAAGTAACTTAGAGATCAATACTGGATTTTGTGAAAGCTCTTTTATAAAATGATCTTTGTTTATACTGTTGAATTTCGGTATAGTAATTATGATGGTATATGGTTTTTTTTGAGTGCCTTTTACCCTAGCGTTAATTTTGTTTTCTGTTATACTAACCTTATTTACAGCACCTTTGTTTGCATATGATTTTCCTCGTGGTAAACGATTGCTGTAATCAATGTTGTTTAAGGCTTTGAGCCATTGTTCTCCCCACCAAGTTTTACCAAAAGACGACATTCACTTGTTTTTTGTTTATCTAATAAATATTTAGTGTAAAATTACAGTCATTACTTTTCCTCCTTCCATCCCCGATCCGCTTTTAATCTGCTTTGCTTCTTCTTTTCATCCAAGCGCTTCTTTTTTATGCCGGCCGGAACTCTGGTTTTCTTTCTGGGTTTCCGTTCTTTAAATGCGTCTTCCAAAAGAAGATAGAATTTTTCAATTACGGTTTCTTTGTTCTCAATCTGGCTACGAGATTCTTGCGAGAAAAGTAAAAGCTCTCCTTCGTTATTGATATAGCGGGAGAGCCTTTTGAAAATCTTATCTTTTTCGTCGTCATTCAATATTTTGGATGCCGAAATATCAAAACGCAGTTCAACTTTTGTGTTTACCTTGTTTACATTTTGGCCACCGGGTCCTGAAGATCTTGTAGCAGAGAGCTTACATTCGTGTTCAAGTCCTCGATCTCTTATATTCTCTGCCATAGCTAAAACTATTCTCCTCTAAGCTCTTTAAGCCTGTCTTCCCATTCCTCAAATTTAACAGGACGAAGGAGGAATTTATTTCCTTCTTTATCGTAAATGCGGATATCACGTTTCCTGGGGTGTTCCCATTTGTCGATATTTTGGATCTCAATATCCACTTTTAGTTTGGGTCTCTTTACACCACTGGCTTCAACTATAATAGCTCCTAATAATCCACCACCGTGAACTTGCTTCTGTTCGATAAAAGCAACGCGCTTATTAGTCATAATGCAGGTTCCGGTTTTTGCATTCAAAGCACCTTTTACCCAGAAGCCTTTAGCTTCGATAAGAATGTCTTCTTCGGGAAAAAATAATTCGAATT
This sequence comes from Bacteroidales bacterium, assembly GCA_016937255.1. Taxonomy (GTDB): domain Bacteria; phylum Bacteroidota; class Bacteroidia; order Bacteroidales; family DTU049; genus BM518. The sequence continues at coordinate 15,185 of JAFGWG010000205.1, read as the reverse complement.
TGCTTTTTTTGTCTTTACTCATTTCGTAAGGTTTTAGGGTAGTAAAAAGTTCTCCAGTTCGTTTATGCTTCCTTTGAAAACATTGGCATCGACATCACCTTCAATTCCATCAATTTGTGCCCTGTCGCTATGTTGCCAGAAGGCCCATTTAGCTTTTGTTTCTGGATTACTAACGTGGTAATGCGCAATCCATATAGGATATTTATCTATTTCCGTGCCGGCAAAATAATTGTCATAAAATTTCGCAGATGTATATACAATCGGCTTTTTGCCATATTTGCGTTCTACCAATCTTAGCCAAATTAAACAGCTTTGCACAACTTCATCAACAGTCATTCCTGCTTTGAATTCTTCAATGTCGAGTACAGGGATGATGTCGCCACTTTGTAAGTTTACAGTGTTTACAAAGAAATTTGCCTGAGTTTCTGGATCCAAATGCGGGTGAAAATAGTGATATGCTCCCTGCTTAAAATTATGCAATCTGGCTCCATTCCAGTTTGAACCAAAGTTAGGATCTCGCAGACTTGTGCCTTCTGTAGCTTTTATTAAGACAAAGTCGACTTTGAAATCACCTGAAGTATAGTTTTTTACACGCTCCCAGTCAATTTCAAGCTGGTATCGACTTACATCTATACCATGAACAGAATAGCCGGCAGGAATATTGATTCCGATATCAGTGACCGCAGGTAAATTATTTTCACTGGGCTCACTAAAGAACTGTCGTGATAAAAACTTGCCCAACGGCGTTAGAAAAATAATTGCAGCCAATACAGGAATAATGAGTAGTGGCAGCCAGTTAATTTTTTTTCGTTTTCGGGCAGTCATATTTGTGTTATTTACCGTGGCATTGTTTGTATTTTTTACCGCTTCCGCAGGGACAAGGGTCATTTCGACCAACTCTTTTCTCCACTCTTACTGGCTCGGTACTTCCTTTATTGGCGCTTGGGTCATGATATCGCTGCTGATCTTGCGATGTAGGGATATCTGATTCGCGACCAGTTTTCAGTTTGCTGGTGTCTGATTTTTTTGGAGCCTGCGCTTCTTCTAAATTCTCTTTTGCCAAAGGAATACGACCATGGGCAAGGAATGCAATAAGATCTTTACTGATTTTGGTCAGCATCACATTGAAAAGTTCGAAAGACTCAAACTTATAAATCAGAAGCGGATCTTTCTGTTCGTAAACAGCATTTTGAACACTTTGTTTCAACTCATCCATTTCACGCAGGTGCTCTTTCCAGGAATCATCAATTACTGCCAGAGTCAGTCCACGCTCAATGGCTCTCATGAGCTCTTTACCTTTGCTTTCGTACGATTTTTTAATATTGGCCAGTGCCTGTATGGTCTTTTTTCCATCTGTAAATGGCACAGCTACATTTTCGTACTTTCGATTGGAGTTTTCAAAAATCTCCTGTATCACAGGATACGTAGTAGTAGCGGTTCGGCTACATTTCTCAAGATACTGAGAATATGCTTTTTCATATAAATCGCTGGCAATTTTGTCTGATCGTTCAGCATAGAATTTAGTTTCGTCGTATTGGTACTGGAAGGCAAAAATGCGCAGTGCTTCCAATAAGAATAACTCATATTGGCGGCTTTCCTGAAATTCACCAACCAGACTATCTGAGATATCAGAAAACATGTCAGATAAGTCGATTTCAAGCTTGTCTCCATAAAGTGCATTTCGACGTTTTTTATAAACGACCTCACGCTGAGAGTTCATTACATCATCATACTCGAGAAGTCGCTTACGAATACCAAAGTTGTTTTCTTCCACTTTTTTCTGCGCCCGTTCAATGGCTTTGGTGATCATGCTATGCTGAATTACTTCGCCTTCTTTTAGCCCGAGGCGGTCCATAATTCCAGCAATACGATCAGAACCGAAGAGACGCATTAAATCGTCTTCCAAGGAAACGAAAAATTGTGATGAACCAGGGTCACCCTGACGTCCAGAACGACCACGAAGCTGACGGTCAACCCGTCGTGATTCATGTCTCTCTGTACCAATAATAGCAAGACCTCCAGAATCTTTTACTCCGGGTCCGAGTTTAATATCTGTGCCACGACCGGCCATGTTGGTTGCAATGGTTACCGCACCGGCAAAACCTGCCTGGGCAACAACATCTGCTTCTTTAGCATGAAGTTTCGCATTCAGTACATTATGATCGATTTTCTTCATCTTCAACATTCGGCTGAGTAATTCAGACGTTTCAACAGAAGTAGTACCAACAAGTACAGGGCGTTTATCATTGACAAGATTCACAATTTCATCAATAACGGCATTGAATTTCTCTTTTTTGGTTTTGAAAATGAGATCGTTATGGTCTTTTCTTGTTATAGGTCTATTTGTGGGAATAACCATAACATCTAGTTTATAGATATCCCATAATTCACCTGCTTCGGTTTCAGCAGTACCAGTCATACCTGCTAGCTTACCATACATGCGGAAATAATTCTGCAGGGTAATGGTTGCATAAGTTTGAGTGGCAGCTTCAATTTTTACGTTTTCTTTGGCTTCAATCGCCTGATGCAATCCATCGCTATAGCGACGTCCTTCCATGATACGACCAGTTTGCTCATCCACAATTTTAACTTTATTGTCGATGATTACATACTCAACATCTATCTCAAAAAGGGTATATGCTTTCAGCAATTGGTTCATGGTATGTACACGATCCGATTTTATGCTATAATCCTGAATGATTTCCTGCTTTTTCTCGAGTTTTGCATCCTCATCCATGGTAGATTTTTCAAGATCTGCCACTTCAGCACCAATATCGGGCATGATAAAGAATTTTGGATCACCAGTATGTTCGGTCAGCAGATCAATCCCTTTATCGGTAAGTTCTATAGAATTATTGCGTTCTTCGATAACATAAAATAGCTCATCATCAACGATATGCATGTTTTTCATGTTCTCAGACATGTATGAATTTTCCACTTTGTGAACCAGCGTTTTCATACCCGGTTCACTCAAATATTTAATAAGTGCTTTGCTTTTTGGAAAACCACGATGACAACGCAATAACGCAAGACCGCCTTCTTTTTCTTCAGCACTGCTAAGATTATCTTTGCTGAGAATGGCTTTTGCTTCAGTTAGAAACTTATTGGTTATTTGCTTTTGAGCATTGAAAAGTTTAACCACAAATGGTTTCAGCGCATCAAACTCTTGATGATCGCCTTTTGCTGTAGGACCTGAAATGATAAGAGGCGTTCTGGCATCATCAATCAAAACAGAGTCAACCTCATCCACAATGGCATAGTTATGACCTCTTTGAACCATTTCTTCAACGCTACGAGCCATATTGTCGCGCAGATAATCAAAACCAAATTCATTGTTGGTTCCGTATGTAATATCCGCTTTATAGGCATTGATCCTTGCGGCACTATTGGGCTCGTGTTTGTCAATACAATCTACACGTAAGCCATGGAATTCAAAAAGACCACCCATCCATTCCGCATCACGTTTGGCAAGATAATCATTCACCGTAACCACGTGTACTCCTTTTCCAGATAGCGCATTTAGATATACAGGAAGAGTAGCTACTAGGGTTTTTCCTTCTCCTGTTGCCATTTCGGCAATTTTGCCAGAGTGAAGAGCTACACCACCAATGAGCTGAACATCGTAATGAACCATATCCCACGTAATACGAGATCCACCGGCCATCCAATTGTTTTTCCAAACAGCATCATTGCCTTTAATTATTACGTGATCGCGTTTGGCAGCAATATCTCTATCCAAATCACTTGCTGTAACCGTAATTTCTTCATTCTCTTTGAAACGGTAGGCGGTATCTTTCACAACAGCGAAAGCAGCGGGCAATATTTCATTTAGCTTCTCCTGAGTAGTGTCGTAAATGGTTTTCTCGAGTTTCTCAATTTCGGCATACATTTCCTGCTTCTCATGAATTGGCATATCGTATTGTGAGTCGAGCTTTTCTTTTAGTTCGCTAACCCTGTCCTCCTCTTTCTGAACAGAACTTTGGATGAAATTGCGGAATTCAATGGTCTTTGCACGCAATTCATCGTTGCTTAGGTGTTTTATTATTTCATACTCCTTCCGTATCTTTTCTACATAAGGAGTAACTTCTTTCATGTCTTTTTCGGCTTTACTGCCGCCGAAAATCTTCTCTAATAACTTGGCCATATTCTCTTATTCAATAATCAACCAACAAAATTAGCATTATTTTCCATTGGGTTGGTAAAGTTTATTGTTGAAATTATGACAAGTACACCTTTTTCGTATTTTTGCATAAAACATCCTCCGTGAAAAAAGTCCTCTTTCTCGATACCACCCACGAATTTCTCCCCGATAATCTGAAAAACGCAGGTTTTGATGTGGATTATTTTTCCGAAACCCGTGCAGAATTGCTTCAAAGTCTTGCCGGTATTTACGGACTGGTAGTGCGCAGTAAATTCAAAATTGATCGGGAAATTATAGCTGCGGCGGCTGAGCTGAAATTCATTGCCCGTGCCGGTGCCGGAATGGAAAATATCGATGTGGAATATGCGGAATCGAAAGGGATTCATTGTTTCAAGTCTCCGGAAGGCAACCGCGATGCAGTAGGGGAGCATGCACTTGGAATGTTGCTTAATCTATTGAACCACCTTAAAAAAGCTGATAACGAAGTGCGAAACGGAATCTGGCTTCGTGCTGAAAATCGTGGAACGGAAATCAGCGGAAAAACAGTTGGAATTATCGGTTATGGTAATATGGGCTCGGCTTTTGCTGAAAAACTCAGTGGTTTTTCATGCAGGGTAATTGCGTATGATAAATACCAAACAAGCTATTCCGATAAATTTGTAGAGGAAATACAAATAGAAGATTTGTTTCGTGAATCTGATATAGTGAGTCTGCATGTACCGCTGACTGAGGAAACCGAATATATGGCCGATGCAGATTTTTTTAGTTCATTTAATAAAAATATTCATTTTATTAATACCAGTCGAGGAGCGGTTTGCAATACTGCAGCCCTGCTCGATGCCATTGATTCAGGTAAGGTGCTTTCTGCAGCCCTCGATGTACTGGAATGGGAAGACCATAGTTTTGAAAATTTCTTTGAAAAAGATCCACCCGAAACCTTTAAAAAACTCGTTGCATCCGATCGTGTGCTGCTCAGTCCCCATATCGCCGGCTGGACCCACGAATCGAACCGTAAACATGCAGAGGTTTTGTTTGAGAAGATTATGAGTGTATCATAAAAAAGCGACGCAAAGTGGCGCCGCTTAATCCAGGGGTATGCAAAAGTTTATGGGTTATTATTTTTTTATGAGTTTTATACTTTGAGTGCCTGTTTCTGATTCAAGTTCCATGAAATACATTCCGTTTTCGAATTCGCTCAGGTTTACTTTGCTGTTTCCGCTTCCTTCATCATCAACTATTTTATTGCCACTTATGTCATACACTTTGTAGTGGTAGGTTTCATTTGATTCGATATTGAATTGACCAGAAGACGGGTTAGGATATACGCTAAACTGCTGCTCATTAGTCGGCTCAATACCTGTTGCGCTTGTGAATTGAATAGCAATCTCATCTTCATTGCTACATAAGTTGTCGGTAACTCTAACTGAAACATTAACGCTAATTGGGTATTGATTTTCAACCTCAATGACTTCTTGTTGTGAGTTTCCACCCGTCGACCACATGTAATGATCGTGTAGTCCCGCATCTAGAACTACTGAGCTTCCAATAGGAGCTGTAATATCAGATCCAAGATCAATGTCGGGTTTATGATTCACGACTAAATTTAATATGAAAAGACTATCGCAGCCACAAACTGTTGAATAATTTTGTTGATATGTGCCCGTATTAATATATGCGTTTCCTTGCCAATTGAAAGTGTCGCCTTCACAAGTATATGCATTAATCTCCATTTGGTAGCTTTGTTGAACATATAAATATAAAACGTATATGCTGTCACCTCCTAAAACTGTCATAAGTGAATCATAGTGTGTTCCCGGTTCTATGATTGTACTTCCACGCCAGTTAATAGAGCTGTTGCTGCAAATAGTATCATATTCATAATAAATATAGTTCTGCTGGCCAAATGCAGTGATAGATAGAAATAATGACATTGTGATTAGTGTATAAAGCTTTTTCATCTCTTGTTGTTTTTAAAGGTTCAACAAAGTAAATGTAGTATCTGAGCACCTCCATTTCGAAGCATTTTCTACCTGAATTTCATTAGGTGTTTCTTCCTGATTCTTGTAGATTATGGCAGGCAAACTTACCTATGAGTATTATTGTAGGCCTGATCTGGTGTGTTTTCTGTCAAATTGTCATAGTCTTTGCACTGGTACAGATATTGATATGTGGCAGAAAAATCATAGAATCATGCAAAAAGGAAGTATTAATGTACAGACGGAAAATATTTTTCCAATTATCAAGAAGTTTCTATACTCAGAACATGAGATTTTTCTCAGAGAATTGGTTTCAAATGCCATCGATGCTTCAACTAAACTAAAAAAGTTGGTTTCTCTTGGGAAAACAGATGTTGAACTTGGCGATATGACTGTTGAAGTGAAACTCGACACCACAAAAAAGCAGCTTAAAATTATTGACCGTGGCGTTGGAATGACCGAGGAAGAAATTGTAAGATATATTACCGATATTGCCTTTTCAGGAGCAGAGGAATTCGTAAAAAAATACTCGGGTAAAGATGAGGCTGAGGTAAGTGGCATAATCGGGCATTTTGGTCTGGGTTTTTATTCCTCTTTTATGGTTTCGAAGAAAGTGGAAATCAACACTCTTTCTTTTGAGAAGGATGCTAAGCCTGTTAAATGGTCTTGCGATGGCTCTCCCGAATATTCAATTACTGCCAGTAAGAAGAAGACTCGTGGAACTGAAATAACGCTGCATTTGGATGATGACGCATTGGAATTTAATGAAGAGCAGAGAATTCTAGGTCTATTGAATAAGTATTGTCGTTTTCTCCCTTTCCCTATACGTTTTGGTGATGAAGAGCGTACTGAACCTATTGAAGGTAAAACTGATAAGGATGGAAATCCCGAATATAAAACAGTGAAAAGTCCGCGTATTGTAAATAATCCTGAACCGGCTTGGAAAAAATCACCGGCCGATTTGAAAGACGAGGATTACAATAATTTCTACCGCGAGTTATATCCAATGACTTTCGATGATCCATTGTTTCATATACATATTAATGTAGATTATCCTTTTAATTTGACTGGTATTCTTTATTTCCCTAAACTGAAAAAGAATTTTGAAGTTCAGAAAGATAAGATACAACTCTATAGCAATCAGGTTTTTGTTACCGATAATGTGGAAAATATTGTACCCGATTTTCTAACACTTTTGCATGGCGTAATCGATTCTCCTGATATTCCTCTTAATGTTTCTCGTAGTTATTTACAGAGCGATTCCAATGTAAAAAAAATATCCAATCACATTTCTAAAAAGGTGGCTGACAAACTCGAAGAGCTGTATAAAAATGATAGGGAAGATTACGAGAAAAAATGGGACGATATCAGAGTCTTCATTCGTTATGGAATGCTTTCGAATGAAACATTTTATGAGCGTGCTGAGAAATTTGCCCTTCTGAAAGATATTGATGGGAAATATTATACCATAGAAGAATACAGAGCTCAGATTAAAGATGCTCAAACCGATAAAAACAAAAAGGAAGTAATTCTTTATGCCAGCAATCCGGAAGAGCAGTATGTCTATATTGATGCGGCAAAAGCAAAAGGCTATAATGTGCTTTTGATGGATTCTGTAATTGATACTCATTTCATCGATCATATGGAGCGCAAGCTGGAAAATGTTTCTTTTAAGCGTGTGGATGCAGATATTGCTGAAAAATTGATCGAAAAGGAAGAGGAAAAGCTTGAATCTAAACTAAATGAGGACGATCGTAAAAAGGTAGAGGAATGGTTTGCAGGTGCAAAGCCTGAAAATATTCAATTACACGTTCAAATGGAGGCTCTGGCCGATGATAAGGAACCTCTGCAGCTTATTCAGCCGGAATTTATGCGACGCATGAAAGATATGTCGGCTGTGGGTGGTGGCATGGATTATATGCATGGAATGGGCGACATGTATACACTGGTTGTAAACGAGAATCATTCTTTGATTTCCGATCTTGCCGATACCATTGATGAGGAAAAAAGAGGTAAGATGATTAATCACCTGCTAGATCTTGCGTTGCTCTCTCAGGGCTTGTTAAAAGGACAGAAATTATCTGAATTTATCCGAAGAAGTGTGGATATCATCAAATAAATTTTTATATTTACAGCAAAAATTAGAATATGGAAAATTCAACACAAACATCAGGGAATAAAAAGATTGGTGGTGGAAAAACTAATGTAAAGCCCAAAACAGGTTGTCTTGGCTCAACAATGATCATCGTTTTGGTCATAATTATCTTACTTCCTATCGGTATCTGGATGTGGCGTGCGTATAACCGCATGGTTACTAAAGAAGAGATGGTTACTAAGCAATGGGCACAAGTAGAAAATGTATATCAGAAAAGATATGATCTCGTTGATAATCTGGTGAATACCGTAAAAGGTATGGCAGATTTTGAGAAAAGTACATTGACTCAGGTTATCGAAGCTCGTAGTAAGGCAACTTCAGTAAATATTAATGCTGAGAATCTCGATGAAAATACTTTTGCTCAGTTTGAAGCTGCTCAGGATGAATTGAGTGGAACATTGAGCCGGCTTATGGTTGTTATGGAGCAATACCCGGTCTTAACTGCTACAGCAGGTTTCCAAAGCTTGATGGCTGATCTGAAAGAGATAGAAAATGAAATTCTTGTTCAACGAAATGTGTATAATGAGGTTGCCATGGATTTCAATGCATATATTCGAACTTTTCCGCGAAACTTATTCGCTTCAATATTTGGTTTTGAACGAGTCGGATATTTTCAGTCAACCGCAGGGGCTGAAAATGCGCCCACGGTAGAGTTTTAGTAAGATTTTTGAAAGTCCCGATTGTTAAATTTCGGGACTTTTTTATATAAAACCTTATTTCAGTATTGATTTATTGAAATTATTTGTACTTTTACAAAAAAATTTATGAACCGCCGCAATATATTTGCCAGAGTATTATTTTTTTATGTTGACGGATTTCGCAATTTGTCAGGCTGGGGGAAGAAGTTGTGGATCATTATTTTATTAAAAGGTATAGTGATATTTGTGTTGATGAAACTCCTCTTTTTCCCAAATGTACTTAATCAAAACTACGATACCGATGCAGAGCGTAGTAATCATGTTCTTGAAACCCTTACCAAAAGTAAATAATTATGGATATTGACATGTCATTAGTGGATTGGTCGCGTGCGCAGTTTGCGTTAACGGCTATGTATCACTGGATCTTTGTCCCTCTTACTCTGGGTATGACGTTTATGATTGCCATTATGGAAACCATTTATGTTAGAACCGGGAAAGAAGAGTGGAAAAGGATAACAAAATTCTGGGGAAAGCTCTTTGGAATTAACTTTGCCATTGGCGTTGCCACAGGAATTATTCTTGAATTTGAGTTCGGAACGAACTGGAGTAATTATTCCTGGTTTGTAGGAGACATCTTTGGTGCTCCGCTTGCTATTGAGGGCATTATGGCCTTCTTTATGGAATCTACCTTCATTGCCATTATGTTTTTTGGGTGGAATAAAGTGAGTAAGAAATTCCACCTTACGTCCACTTGGCTGGTGGCTATTGGAGCCAATCTTTCAGCATTGTGGATATTGGTAGCCAATGCCTGGATGCAAAGTCCGGTTGGTACTGTATTTAACCCAGATATGGCCCGAAACGAAATGGTCAACTTTTGGGAAGTATTGTTTAGCCCTGTAGCCATTAATAAGTTTTTACATACCATTAGTAATGGTTATGTGGTTTCAGCAATATTTATTATTGGTGTTTCAGCATGGTTCTTACTTAAGAAACGCAATATTGTTTTTGCAAAGAAGAGTATTCTGGTTGCTGCTACGTTTGGCTTAGTTACTTCAATATTTTTGGCCCTTACAGGTGATGGCTCTGCCTATGAGGTCGCTCAAAAGCAGCCGATGAAGCTCGCAGCTATGGAAGGACTTTATGATGGTAAGACCGAAGCTGGGCTTGTTGTTGTTGGAGCTCTTACTCCTGGAAAGGAAGCCGGAGATGATAAGGATGCGTATATCTTTAAGATAGAAGTTCCTAAAATGTTGTCATGGCTTGGTTACAGAAGCGGTGATGCCTTTGTGCCCGGTGTAAATGATCTTGTATATGGAAATGAAGAGCAAGGATTAATTTCTGCCGAAGAGAAAATAGAGCGGGGGAAAGTGGCTGTTCAAACCCTAACCGAATATAAAACGGCTAAGGATGAAGGCGATATGGAAACGCTGGCACAATTGTCTCCTCTTTTCGATCGTGAAACTTCAGAAGGACAAGAGTTTTATGAAAACTATTTCCGCTATTTCGGATATGGCTACTTGAATGCGCCTGGCGATATTATACCAAATGTGCCAATGGTATTCTATAGTTTCCATATTATGGTGGGCCTTGGCTTTTTCTTTATTCTTTTCTTTTTCCTTGTACTTTGGTTTACCGTTAAAAATAAAATTGATAGCAAGAAGTGGCTGCTGCGCTTATCATTGCTTACTATGCCTTTGGCGTTTATTGCCTCACAGGCAGGATGGATTGTTGCTGAAGTTGGACGTCAACCATGGGTTATTCAGGATCTGATGCCAACCGTAGCTGCAGTAACTCGCCTAGATGCTAGTGCTGTACAACTCACTTTTGTATTATTTGCCATTATATTCACCACATTGCTGGTCGCCGAAATTTCTATTATGGTGAAAGCCATAAAGACCGGACCTAAAGAAAATGAAGGAGGGAAATAATTATGTTTGAAACATTATCACATCTCGCATTACAACAATACTGGTGGGCATTGGTTTCCGTTTTGGGCGGCGCACTGGTTTTTCTTCTCTTTGTTCAGGGTGGACAATCGCTAATTTACACCATTGGTAAAGTTGATTCTACCCGCACTATGGTGGTGAATACTCTCGGCCGTAAATGGGAATTCACTTTTACAACTCTCGTTACCTTTGGTGGAGCATTTTTTGCATCTTTTCCTCTTTTTTATAGCACCAGTTTTGGTGGCGCCTACTGGCTTTGGATGCTTATTCTGTCAACATTCATTTTGCAAGCAGTAGCTTATGAGTATCGCAAAAAACCAAAGAATGTCTTTGGTACTCGTACCTTCGATTGGTTCCTTTTTCTCAATGGATTTATTGGTACAGTTTCTCTTGGTGTTGCAGTTGGAACGCTTTTTACCGGTGGAAATTTTATTCACGATCAAATGAATTTCACCTTATGGGCAAATTCATATCACGGGCTGGAAGCATTTGCAAATCCAACTAATCTTGCATTGGGTCTTGCTGTTTTCTTTCTTGCACGTATGGTCGCACTGCTTTACTTCCTCAAAACCATTAGCGATACCGAAATTATTATGCGTTCCAAAAAGCATATGTGGATTAATGCTCCTCTATTTTTGGTATTTTTCCTGGCTTTTCTTGGACTTGCATTTTTATCTGAAGGCTTTGCCTACGACCCTGCTACAGGTGTCGTGTTTATGGAGAAATACAAGTATCTGAACAATTTCATTGAAATGCCTATAATTGGTATTCTCTTTGTGCTTGGGGTTCTTTTTGTTCTTTTGGGAATCTATCGTACTCTTTTCTGTTTTGAAAAATGTTCAGACAGAACCATCTGGCCGGTTGGAATTGGCGTATTTGTTGTGGTTACCACTTTGCTGATGTCGCTTGGATATAATAATACTGTTTTCTATCCTTCCATTGCCAATATTCAAGATGGTTTGACCATTGAAAATGCTTCGTCCTCCAAGTTCACGCTTACGGTTATGAGCTATGTTTCTCTTCTTGTTCCATTTGTTGCTGCCTACATTATTCATGCATGGCGAGCCATTAACAATAAGAAGATTACCAAAGAGGAAATGGACGATAAGAGTGATTCACATATTTACTAAATTAAAAGGAGCAAATTATGTATTGGACAGAAATTTTATGGTTCCTCACTTGGCCGGTAATGATCTTTTTCATTTACAGGGTAATTCGTTTCCTTTTGAAAAAGTATGAAGCCAAATTGGAACAAGTTGACGAATAGATTCTAGTGTTTAATCTATATGTTGTTGCCCGGCCTTAGTGCCGGGTTTTTTATATAAAAAAAAGACCACCATTCAGGCAGTCTTTTCTGTAAAATACTGATCACTCAGTGTAATTATACCAGTTTAATCTCTTCTCTGTCTGAAGGATCAATTGCAGCACTAACTACATCGACATCTGCTTCGATAAAATATTTAGATTTCTCATTTTTAGCAAATGATCCCACTTTTCCAATTGCACCCAATGCACCACCTTTTTCTTTCAATTCATCATTGTTCGATTTGAGGATGGTATAAGGAAGAGAGAAGGGAATTTCTTTGGTTTCACCTTCTTTAATGGCCATGGCTTCGTTGATGTTTATCTCACCCATAGTCAGTTCTTTGGTTTCCTTGTCGTCGCCTCTTCCGGTAGTGTATTCTTCGACCATTTTTATTTCAATCTTTTTAATTTCCTGATCGCTTTTGCTGGTTAGAATAACTTTTCCTTCCACACTTCCATCTGCTTTTGGTGCTTGTTCGGGAATGCTAAGCTGTACTTTTACTCCGCCAATTCCCATTTTGTTTTTCATTTTCTGAAAAAATCCCATGATTTGTTTTTTTAAGTTGTCCTACTCGTAAGGCTTTTCGGATCCGCCGGAATAATTGTTATACTGTTCTTCCGGGATAAACTTTTAGGGCTTCTTCCAGAACTTTCATGCTTGCTTTCAAATCACTTACATTCAAAACATAACTAATGCGAACCTCATTTTTACCCATTCCCGGGGTAGAATAGAATCCTGATGCAGGAGCCAACATTACAGTTTGATTTTCAAAATTATAGTCTTCCAATAGCCATTGGCAGAAATGATCGCTGTCTTTTACAGGAAGCTGCGCAGTAATATAAAATGCACCTTTTGGATTTGGGCAAAATGCACCTTCAATTCTGTTTATGCCTTCGTAAACCACGTTTCTCCGTGCAACATACTCTTCAATAACTTCCTTAAAATAAATTTCAGGCGTATCTATGGCTGCTTCGCTAGCTACTTGGCCAAATGTAGGTGGACTCAGGCGTGCCTGAGCAAATTTCATAGCTGTAGCCATAAATTCTTTGTTCTTGGAAATAAGTGCACCAATACGGAATCCACATGCGCTATAACGTTTTGATACTGAGTCAACCAAAATGCAATGTTCTTCCATTCCGGGAAGATGCATCACTGAGAAATGGCTGTGTCCATCATAACAAAACTCACGATAAACTTCGTCGGCAAGGAGGTAGAGGTTGTGTTTTTTAGCCAGATGTCCAAGTTTCTCAATTTCTTCTTGCGAATATAGATATCCTGTAGGATTATTAGGATTACACACCATAATAGCTTTGGTTTTGGGTGTAATTACCTTCTCAAATTCTTCGATTGGAGGCAGTGCAAATCCATCTTTAATACTGGATGGAATTGGAACTACTACGGCTCCGGCGTTTACTGAAAATCCGTTGTAATTGGCATAAAATGGTTCTGGAATAATAATCTCATCGCCCTGATCCATAATAGTGGAAATGGCAATTAATATAGCTTCAGAGCCACCAGCAGTTACAATAATGTCATCTGGAGTAATATGGATATTGTTTTTCTCATAATATCCAACCAATTTTTCACGATAGGATAAAATTCCTGCAGAATGGCTATAAGCAACCACTTTCTGATCGAAATTGCGAATGGCATTCAGCGATACATCCGGAGTAGGAATGTCGGGCTGTCCGATATTGAGGTGATATACTTTTACTCCACGTTTTTTTGCACCTTCTGCATAAGGAACCAGCTTGCGGATAGGAGAAGCCGGCATGTTCTGACCTTTTATTGATATTCCTGGCATAATTAGTTGTTTAAATTAAAAATCCCGTTCACAGTATGCGAACGGGACAAAGGTCATAAAAATATTTATAATTGCCAATAAAATCAATGATTATGGCAATACTGTTCCTTTAATAATTAAAATTACGGGTGAGTTTTCAGCGTTTGAGATTATTGTAACTTGTTTGCTGAATGGACCTTCTTTGGCAGCATCGAACTCAATAACAATACTTGATTTCTGCCCGGGCATTACCGGTTTTTCAGAATAAGTTGGTACTGTGCAACCGCAAGATGAACGAGGCTTTGACAGGAATATAGGTTGGCGCCCGGTATTGGTAAAAACAAATTCATAAGTTACGGGAGTGCCTTTATTTATGTCGCCGAAATCATGGACTTTTTTCTCGAAAGTCATAACGGGATCACTTTGTGCAGATAAGAACACGAAAGGAATGCTGAGCAGTAAAATGGAGAATAATATTCGTTTCATTGTAATAGGGTTTTGAAATTATTGAGCAAAAGGCGTGCCACCTTCATCAAAATTTTGGAGAGGCATTACTTCTGTAGGTCGTGTGTTTACTTGTCCTGTAATTTTAAGATATACAGTACCTGTACTTGAATTGGATTCCACCACTACCTGTTTGTTGATCGGACCAACGCGGTGAGAATCATATTTAACTTTGATGCTTCCACTTGCGCCAGGCAAAATAGGCTCTTTTGAATAGGTTGGTACAGTGCATCCACATGAAGATCTCGCCATGGAAATCATTAAAGGTGCATCACCAGTATTGGTGAATGTGAATTCATGAATAGCTTTATCATCCTGCATTATTTGACCAAAGTCGTGAACAAGTTTATCAAATTTAATGTACGAGCCGCTTTGAGCCTTTATATTGAGACTAAAAGCAAGGATGATTAAGAGTGCGAGTGTATAGCGTTTCATGGTTATTTTTTTACAAATATAGTGCAATGCAATTATTTATCAAATAATGTGCCATTAATTTTCAGAAAAATAACGATTTTTTTCAAAAAATATTTTTTTATAATGGATTAAATTATATCTTTGCACTCTCAATTTTCGAGTAGAGTACGGTCCGGTAGTTCAGTTTGGTTAGAATACGTGCCTGTCACGCACGGGGTCGCGAGTTCGAGTCTCGTCCGGACCGCCAAACAAAAAGAAGCCTTTCATTATGGAAGGCTTCTTTGTTTTATGTATGCAAAAGTATTACACATATATTATTTAT
>JAFGWG010000204.1 GCA_016937255.1 Bacteroidales bacterium | reverse complement strand
GCAGAGAAAAAGGCATGGCATTTTTGACGTTCGGATGCCAGGCAACAACCGGAGCGAAAGCAGGCTCCACCAGCCAGTCCACTTCCAAATCAGGACGATTCACCGCCAAATCGGACATGGCTGGCAAAGTATGGAGCACATCCCCCAAAGAGCTGAGGCGCAGCAGCAGCAACTTCACGAATTTTCCTTGTCGTGCAAAGGCATTTCACGGGCAATGGCATATTTCATGAAGGTACCCCAAGGCTGGGAATGCTTAAAAAGCTATTTTTCGCTTTCTCTTTCATATTTTTTCAGATAATTTTCATATAAATAAGCTTGCTTAAGAAAAGAAGAAAATGCACCCATGTAGGCAATAAGTACCCCCCTGCGACCATCTCTCCATGCCCCTTTTACAAAAACATCGCGCAGGAATCTAAGCCAAGGTGAAAATAATAATCGCAAAAGACTTGTTTTAATATCATGCTGATAATTTATATCGGCACTTGTTTTGGCGTAGGAAGAAATCTTGTGAAGTTGATCATCGAGATTTCGATAAGTATAGTGAAGCAAATCTGCCTTTAGTTTTTTTGTGGCACCAACCACTTCTAAGTGTCCATGCGGATCTGGACCAACCCAACTTGCGTTTTCTTTACGCACTAATCTAAGACGCCATTCTGGATACCAAACATGCCATATCCACTTCCCAAGATATTGAGTGCGACGATTAACATAAAAACCATCATAATCATCCATATGACCTTCAAAAATAGTGCGTATAGCATTTTTTAGTTCTGGTGTAACCACCTCATCAGCATCTATAGATAAAACCCAAGGATTAGTACAAAGACTAAAAGCATATTGATTTTGAGAGATATTTCCCTTCCAGCTATTCTTGACGAAAATGGCACCATATTTTCTGGCTATACTTTCTGTAAGATCGATCGAACCAGAATCAACGACAATTACTTCGCATGCTAAGTCTATTATGGATTCAATACATCGCGGTAAATTATGCTCTTCATTAAGAGTAATTATTGTCACAGTTAATGGTAATTTCATAAGGCTCCTTGACGTTTCAAGCGGATAGTTCCAACTTCAGATGGCTTGGGAACAGATAGCACATATTAACGAAGTTTATCTGGGCACAATAAAGGCAACCCTTGGTTATATCAGCATCCATCGTAATTAGAGAGTTTCGTTTTCAATATCGGTTTTAATAATCAACGGAAGCCCAGCAAATAAAGCTATTTCCATTGCATCAACGTAGCCCCAGATTAATGTATTATAAAGGCCACCGACCCAAAATATCCCCAGATAAGTCAGCACGAACCAACCCTGAGGTCTGAATCTAACCCGCCATGCTTCTAGGCTTACACTCCAAATAAACCAGAGGAACAAAATGATTCCGGGTAATCCAAGCGCTGCAGCTTCACTCAAATAACTGTTAGATGCCGAAGTATTAATTATTCCCGGAGTTTTGGTTACGAGACCTTGCTTTTGCAGGATTATCATTTGTTGACTAAAATCTCCTGTTCCTACCCCTATGATAGGATGGTTAAGAAACATTTCAGCACCAGCCTCCATAGTAGCAATACGGATGCCCCAGCTAGTTTCTGTTTTATTGGGATTATTCCAAAACTGTTGAAGATTGGTTATACCAAGCTCCACTCGATGTTCCACCATCGGAGAAAAGGACATCACAGTGATCGCAAGCAATAGAGTCCCCAATCCCCAATATCTCCACTGCCCTGAATAAAGAATCCAAATAGCAGCCGGAACGAGAATGATAAAAAGGAGCTGCCCGGAACGAGCGGGGGATAGAATAAGCACCGCAAAAAACAATAAGGCCACGGGCGCAATAATCCAGCGCGGGAATACCCATCTATGACGCCAATCCCAAAGAAACCAAAGCAATCCTTGGGTCAGTGCCATCGACCACCAAATATGAGAAGCAAGACCAACAAATTGATGTGGTTGACCATACGGTATAATCAATGTGCCCGTTGACTTCAACACAGCTATAATTGCATTTATAAATAACCCAAGCAAAAAAAGGCGGATAAACAACCGAATATTTTTTTCTTTCCATGGTAGGGTAGCACCCATAAATGCATAAATTCCAAATGCTGCCATCTGAGCCACTTTCAAGCCTGCAGAAACATCATTACTCCAGAGCAAACCTAGAAATGTCCAAAGCATCAACCCTGACAGAGGAATCGTCCAGCGTCTTTGATATAAAAGTTTCCAATTCCTCCAATAACCACTATAAATATAGTAAATAATAAGTAACGCCCCAGAAATACCTGTTGCGGCTGTACTAAGTGAAAAGAAGAAAACCGGTAATGGATAAAAATAAAATATAAATATTTTTGGTAATTTCATGGCCCCTCCAAAGTCTCAATATATGAAATTATATGATCTAATATCATATAATTAAAAAATGCTGATATTTTTGTTAAATAAAAAATTTCCATGATAAAATCTTTTCGATAGCGTCATGACTTCTTACCGCGTCAAGACATGGAAACGAATGCCCATCATTTTTCTTATAAACACAATTCCAACCACAGTTGAAGCAGCTATTATCTTGCGATGAAATCACTAATAGTTTTTCCGCTATACCATCTGGGTATTTACAGTAGTTATTAAACTCCCCACCAGAAACAATAGCGACAGTCGGTCTATCGAACATGACGCCAATATGCATTGGTGAACTTTCATTACAAATTATAATATCAGCATTTTTTAACAAAAAAATATATTCTTTTACAGTTAACTTACCAATGAGATTCTCATGAGGAAACGGAATTTTCATGCCAGAGATCTTTAGCTTGTCCTTTTCCGTGCCTATAAATATTGGTAGAAGGCTTTTTTTTTCATGTAAAGCTCTAGCAACCTCAACAAAATTGCCAATTTCCCACTCTCTAACACTAGTGCTTGACCCAACATTAAATATTGCATAATTATCATAAACATATTTTTTTTCAAAAACTTTATAATCACAATTTTTCAAAAATTCATCATAATCCAGGATTGTTCCAGCAAGGATTGACATCCTTTCTAACTCATGTATTTTTCCATATTTCCCATCTATCAACGTATCAAACCAACGATCACTGATTAACTTTTCGCATGAGTGCCATTCTCTAGCGTCAAAAGCAATTGTTTTCTTTGATTTCGCAGCCCAAGCGATAACATCAGCCCCACCTTGCTGCCGACTTATCCCAGAATGAATTGTACATGAAAATTTCATGCTTGATACTCTTTTCAAGAATGAAAATCTATACAGTATGTTTTTACGAAATTTATACTCATCAAAAAAAATAAAGCTGTTAACACAATCATAAAATATTTCTTTCATATACACGTGATCAGAACTGCATATCAATGTTACATAATGCTTTTTTTTCATTTCTAATAGAAGTGGTATTGATAGAATCATATCACCCATACCACCTATTCTAACAACAGCCATACCACCATCTTTTTCAGGGCCAACCTGTAATAATGTGCAAACAAAAATAAACATCATATCAAAAGCATGCCAAACAACTCTAGGCAAGCATTCAACCTTATGTATTAAGCTAACAAAGAACTCATGTGACTTGAACTTATTATAAATATAATTCATATTTTATTAACCAAAAAGTTAACGATATTATTACTTAAATTATCTAAAAATAAATTTGTATCAAAATTTTCAATCAATATTTTTGCCTCTTTATGATAATGAACAGAACTTTGGGTATTAAATATTGCAATCACAGGAATTCCCAAGGCTACCGCCATATGATAAGGGCCAGAATCACTGGATACGAAAGCATCACATAGCTTGATAGCTCCAGTAAGGCTTGTCGATGATGTTCTACCG
>JAFGWG010000203.1 GCA_016937255.1 Bacteroidales bacterium | reverse complement strand
TTACAATGATCTTACAAATACTCCGAATTTTACCAATTGGGACACAGACGTAACCGATGATTTTGACGGTAATTATAATAATCTGACTAGCACTCCAGATCTAAGCAATTATGATACTGAAGGCGGAAACGACTGGAATCACGGAGGGAATGCCGGAACTTCAGCCGGTACTGATTTTATCGGAACTACAGACGCACAGGATCTCGTTTTCAAAACCAATAATACCGAGCATGTAAGACTTACTTCATCTGGACGATTAGAGATATTGAACACCGGATATTCTGTATTTATTGGAGAAAATGCCGGAGAGAATGACAATCTTACTTCAAATGAGAATATTGCAATCGGTTATGATGCCCTTAGGCAAAATGTAAATGGAAACAGTAATATTGCTATTGGTGGGTATTCTCTATACTCAACGGATGGTGGTGATGATAATATTTCCGTTGGGTATAATTCTATGGCTTTTAATACAACCGGTTCTGGTAATGTTTCTCTTGGAGTATCCTCAATGTCGTTTAACTCTTTAGGAAATAATAATACATCTATAGGTTATCGAACGATGGCATCTAATACAACAGGATATTCGAATGTTGCGATTGGTGTGAAGAGTCTCTATACAAACGTTTCAGGGCATAATAATGTTGCTGTTGGCGATAGTAGTTTATACAAAAACACAGCCTCTGGAAACACAGGCCTAGGAAGTAAATCAATGTATTCCAATACAAGTGGATATGGCAATACGGCTATAGGAAATTCTTCATTATATACCAATTCCACAGGTTATTATAATACTGCCACCGGAGATCATTCTTTATATCTGAATACTACCGGTCATGGCAATACTGCCAACGGTTTGTATGCACTTTATACAAACAATACTGGTCATTTTAACACTGCGGTGGGCTATAATTCAATGTTATTTAATTCAAGCGGATCAAATAATACCGCACTTGGTAATTATTCACTGGCCATTAATTCTACTGGTTCAACGAATACCGCTATTGGTAACCAGGCTCTAATGACAAATTCATCCGGATACAGTAATGTGGCTGTAGGTACATCTTCTTTGCAGAAAAATTCATCGGGACATAATAATGTAGCAGTGGGTGACAGTGCATTGTTCAATAATACGGCTTCCAATAATACCGCAATTGGTAGTAAAACACTTTTTACGAATACAAGTGGGTATTCAAATGTTGCAATTGGTCGAAATTCTTTATACAACAATACTACCGGAGATTATAGTGTTGCCATTGGAGATAGCGCGTTATTTACGCAAGATGAAAGAGGAGTTAATATCGCAATTGGTTATAAAGCACTATATAGTCTTGATCCTCAATTCTTGTTTGGATCAAATAATGTTGCTATCGGGGTTAATGCTATGACATCATGTGTAATAGGTAGCGATAATACTGCGATAGGTTCATACTCATTAAATGATAATACCGGTGGTACTCAAAATACAGTTATAGGAACAGCAGCTATGTATAACAATACTAGTGGGTCATATAACTCTGCATTAGGAGCATATTTATTTTATACACTTGAAACAGGTGATGCAAATACGGCGTTGGGGTATAATGCTGATGTAACTCTATCCAATCAAACCAATTCAATGGCTCTCGGTTACAATGCAGTAGTTACCGCATCAAACCGAATTCGTATTGGTAATACATCCATAACCCGTATTGGGGGGCAGGTTTCCTGGTCAAATCTTTCAGATGGAAGAATAAAAACCAATGTTCAGGAAAATGTTTCCGGTCTCGATTTTATTATGAAACTGCGTCCTGTTACCTATAATTTCGATAAGGATAAGCAAGATGAAATTCTGGGTAAAGTTGATAGTTTGGAATATGAAGGGAAATATGACATAGAAAAAACAACTTTTACCGGATTTATTGCCCAGGAAGTAGAAGAAGCGGCGAATCAGGTTGGATTTGATTTCAGTGGAGTGACCAAGCCTGAAAATGAGCACGATTTCTACGGCCTTCGTTATGCTGAGTTTGTTGTGCCATTGGTAAAAGCCACTCAAGAACAGCAGGTAATTATCGAGGATCAGAACACTCGAATTGATAATCTCGAAGAGGAAAATATTGAGCTTAATCAGCAATTAGAATCACTTCAGAAACAAATTAATGAGCTAAAAGAGCTCATGCAGAATTAGAGAGCTGCCATTATGAGAAGAACAATTATTATTATTTCGATATTGATTTCAACATTCTGTCTTCACGGGCAGAATGTTGGCATAGGTTCCACCGCATTTGCACCCGATCCATCTGCCGGATTGGAAGTGCAGTATTCTGATAAGGGGATTTTGATTCCAAGAGTAGCTTTGCGGTCAGTTAGTGATGATTTTACCATTTTCTCACCAGCAACTTCTTTGTTGGTGTATCATACAGGCAGTATCTTTATGCCGAGTGGTTTTTATTATAATGCTGGTACTCCAGCTTTTCCTAGTTGGTCTATGTTAATTTCAGATAATAATTCTGAAGAAAGCGTTTGGTCACTAAAAGGAAACAACGGTACTCATTCTGGAGGAGATTTTATTGGTACCACTGATGATGAAGACTTCATGATAAAAGTGAATAATACTGAATCGGTAAGATTTACAACTCATGGGCAAATTGAAATCCTCAATACGGGTGGCAGTGTTTTCATCGGTACTGGTGCTGGGGAAAATGATTCACATACCAATAACAGGAATGTTTTTGTGGGTAATAACTCAGGGAAAAATAACACTTATGGAGTTGATAATGTTGCAGTCGGAGCAAGTTGTTTGTATAATAATATAACCGGTTATTGTAATACAGTCATAGGAAGTTATGCAGGCTCAAACATTACTACTGGATATCATAATCTTGCTCTGGGCTATCAGTCTCTTTATTATAATACAAGTGGATACGTTAATTCGGCATTAAGTCCTTTGACATTGTTTTATAATACAACTGGAAATGGTAATACAGCTGCAGGGTATAAAGCTCTTTATAATAATCTAGACGGAGACTTCAATGCGGCATATGGATATTTATCTTTATATGAAAACACGACCGGTTTTGATAACACTGCAATGGGAAGATATGCATTAAGGGTCAATACAACAGGGTATAATAATACATCAGTTGGGCTGTTTTCATTATATGCAAATACCACTGGTCTTTATAATGCTGCTCTTGGCTGTTTTGCTTTTCAAAGTGGAAATTATAATTATTCAACTGCACTCGGATGTTTGGCTCAGCCTACCGCTGATAATCAAGTAAGAATAGGGAATAGCGCGAGTTCAAGCATCGGTGGTTATGCCAACTGGTCCAATATTTCAGATTCTCGCTTCAAAGAAAATGTACAAGAAGATATTCCCGGGTTAGATTTTATAATGTTACTAGAACCAGTTACATATAATTTGAATATTGTAAAAATAGATGACTTTCTCCAAATTCCAGATTCAGTAAGGATAAAAGATGATTCTGGGAAGTCAGAGATGAGGTTCAGTGGTTTTATCGCTCAGGATGTTGAAAAAGCAGCTCAGAGCATTGGTTACGACTTTAGTGGAATTGATGCTCCTCAAAATGATAAATCTCATTACGGCCTCCGCTACGCCGAATTCGTAGTACCTCTGGTAAAAGCTACGCAGGAACAGCAGGTAATTATAGAAGAGCAAAAAGTAGAAATTGATAAGCAAAAGCAGATCAATAGCCAGCAGCAGCAAATTATTGATGATTTATTGAAGAGGGTAGAGGCGCTAGAAAATAGTGGTTCAGAAAAATAACGGCTTAATGTTTTGAGTATTTGTTTGTAAATCCTCCAGATATTTGAAATCTGCAATAATAACATAAACAAGTAATGAAAAATGAAAGTAGACAAAACAGAGATACAGAAGCTAGTGAAAGAATTAATCGGTCAGGGAAAATCTAAACAAGAAGTATACGATGAAATGGTTGGCGAATTCCAAAACAGAAAAATGATTGCAGAAATTGTTCGTTTTACACCTTCAGTAACGCGGTTGAAGAAATATGGTATTTGGAATAACCTGTATTTGGTTTTTGTTTCTATCATAACAATATTATCTTTTTACAGGCCAACACTGGGTATAATCTGGCTTGGTTTATTGGTAATTATTGTTGCTTCAAAAAGATTCAAATACTACTATTGGAACACGCTTTTGGGATTAATAATAATTATTGTTTCTTGCTTACTGGCCTTACGATATTTTATGAATGGAAATGGATTTGATTCAGTAGGAATGAAATTTTTACTAGCATTATTCATTGGTATAATATTTACGATTGGAGGGGCTCTTTTACCCAAAATTTTAACTCCAAAGTATAAGGAAAAATGGGAGAAATATTTGGATAATAATGGGATTGAGAAAATGCGGATTCAATATGTATTCGAAATTGATGTTCTAGATAAGGTAGAGACGTTGGAAGCGAAATCAGGAGAGTAGGGCCGCTCACCTTTCTAATATCTATTATTTGAGCTTTTCATATATGGCTTAGTCCGTAATTAATAAATGGTTTCTTTATTGACTCATGATCCTTCATAGCTTGTTTCTCCAATATTTGCCACGGCAGACAAACTCCAGTACTAGGAATCTCATGTATATTGATTCTGTTGGTGGGGAGTAATAAATTGTCGATCAGGGTGTTACTTTAACTTGTTAGGACTTACTTTCATAAACCGCATCGACTTTAATATCCATACCGGTAAACTCTCTTCGGGATTCTTGCGTTTGCTAAGGTTGAGATACCAGCCAAGCTTTTTAATCAGCGGGATCTTATGGGTCTCGACAAATTCAATGAGTGTGCCATCGGGATCTTCAATATAGGCAAAATGGCCAGCAGCTTCACCCATATCAAAAGGTTTCCCTTC
Organism: Bacteroidales bacterium; assembly: GCA_016937255.1. Taxonomy (GTDB): domain Bacteria; phylum Bacteroidota; class Bacteroidia; order Bacteroidales; family DTU049; genus BM518. The sequence continues at coordinate 31,907 of JAFGWG010000203.1, read as the reverse complement.
GGGATGAACATCGCTGTCTACAGTAAATGGAAATCCTTTTTGCTCGCATTCTTCCTTCAGAAACTTGATGCCTGAGACGTCAAAGCATAAATGAATAAAGCCAAAGTCGCCCCATAACCTATCCTTGAAAATCTTCTCTGGTTTCCTGTCTTTTACTTCAAAAAGTTCTATCTCAGTTGGCCCGAATAGTTTTGCAAAGGCACCTTGACGATTCTTGCTGTGCCGGAGAAGTACACGTCTGAATTTATTTTCTCCGCCCGGGATGCCTTTTAAATCATCAAATATACCCTCTTTGTCATATACCACCTGGTCGTATCCCAGTATATCTTTATAAAGCTTCATCGCTTCATCAGGGTTTGTTGTCCCAATAATGGCTCCATATGTTCCGCCAGTGGCTTTCTTTGAATTGAACATAAAGAATTCCTTCTCTTTAACAACTTGGAAAATATTTCCAAAAGGATCTTTAACAAAGAAATGCTCACGATTACCTGGATCATTTTCAACAAGTGTCAAGGCAGATTCATTTTGCTTGAATTGCAAATATGATGCATGGGCATTCGGGGTCTTGATTTTGCCAGCAAAGATTCCGAGATCACCAAGTTTTATCTCAAATTTTGGAGCTTCAGGAACTCGTTCTGTATGCTGCCATATCTCAAATCCACCACCGCCCATCATGTTGATTGCCAGTGCAGCATGACGTTCTTTTGACTCCCCGTTAGTGTATGGCAACATATATTCTGCCTTTGCCTTCTCTTCAAATATGCGAATATTCATCCCGAAGTGCTCTATATACCAACGCCAGGCTTCATTTACATCTTTTACTCCAATCCCAATCTGCTGAATTCCTGAAATTATTTTTCTTTGCATAACAAGCTGTATTCAATTTGTTGCGAAGATAGTATTTTTTTGTAGTCTGAAGCTTCATCCTTGCATCTCACAAAGTCAAAAACTTCTATATTTGCTAGATTGAATCTCGAAAATCACTTGCTATGGTCAAATCCAATATTCCTGGTGCTAAGAAACGTGTTGATAAAGGAAGCGTGGTTTACCCTCCGCTAAGATATTATGTCAGGCGTGTTTTTTTTCAATACTATGGAAAAGTTGAGGTTAATGGATATGAAAATATTCCCAAGAAGGAGCCCGTGATTTTTGCACCGAATCATCAGAATGCATTGATGGACGCACTTATCGTGCTTTTTTCTTGTGGGCAGGATGTTGTATTTCTGGCAAGATCTGATATTTTTAGAAAAAAGTTCTTGGCAAAAGTTCTTAATGGTCTCAAAATGCTTCCTGTTTTCAGAATTCGAGATGGTGCTGCTGAACTCGGCAAGAACTCAGAGATATTTGATATCACCGTAGATGTACTTCACCGCAATCATTATCTCTGCCTGATGCCTGAGGGAAGCCATGGCCATTATCGCAGATTGAAACCTCTGGTTAAGGGGATGTTTCGTATCGCTTTTAAAGCGCAGGAGCCAAAAGGGAATCAATCATACATAAAAATAGTACCTATGGGTATTGATTTTCAGGACTATGTGAAACAGAATCAGGATCTCTTTATTAATTACGGCAAACCCATTGAGGTGGCTGAATATTGGGATCAATATCTTGAAAATCCGGCTAAGGCTATAAATCAACTTAGAAATAGACTGACTGAGGAGCTGAAACCGCTTATGATTCATATTGAATCCGAAACATATTATGACACCTATATGGGTCTACGTACAATCTTTAATATGAAGATGCGGGAGAATTTGGGGATCAAGGGTAGGAAACAACGGGATAAGTTCCTTGCTGATAAAGAGATGATTAGTCGTCTTGACGCTCAGCTTCTGAGGGATGAGAAGCCCATCTCCGAGATTTCAGAAAAAGTAATAAAATACTTGGATGGCATTAAGAAACTTGAAATTCGTGACTGGGTAGTCAGAGACAAAGGGTATGGATTTGGAAAATCACTCTGGCGTTTCTTTTCTTTACTAATCACTTTTCCAATATTTCTCTACGGATTCATTAATAACTTGGGGCCATACTTTCTGCCTGTCAGAATGGCTAGAAAGATTAAGGATCTGCAATTTCACAGCTCCGTAAAAATGGGTCTTGGAATGCTGGTAACTTTCCCGGTTTTCTATCTTTTACAAACTTTGTTGGTTGGCCTTTTAACTGGTCCATGGTGGATATGGGTCGCATACCTTCTATCCTTATTTCCTGCTGGAAAGTTTGCTCTATACTGGTATTTCAGCTGGAAAAAAAGTGTACGAGGTTCTCATTTTAGAAGACTAGTGAATAAGGGTGATAAACTTGCTGTCAGCCTGTTGGTTCTAAGAAAAGAGATTATTGAAGATACTGATAAGGTTATAGGATAGAGAATGAATGTAAACGTTTGAAAATGAATTAACTAAGAGTCATTCTTTCCCTAATTAAGCAATCCCATTTGACAAAGATATTATATTGAATTATTCGCTTTTGAAGTTCCTCTGCATAAGTATGATTTTCCTTTTAGTCTGTAAGACTTTTCAAAGAAATTAAGCTGCTTTTATTTTTCCCACAATCCTGTAAAAGAGCCATTTGCAATACTTGTGAATCCAAACCATGACCAGCTCTACGCCGCCTATCAGCACATCTTTTCTACCCCGCTTCATCGCCCTGATCATTTTGCGTGCGCATTTTTTAGGTGAAATTCCCTTAGCCTGACCGGAATCCATTTTCCCATGTTCCTTGCCATCCTTTTCCAAAGCATGAATAGAAATTTTCGTTTTTACCCTTCCTGGACTAAAGATTGTTACTTTGATGCCTTTGCTGCTGTTCTCGGCTCTCAGGCTTCCATAAAATCCGAATAAAGCATGCTTTGCTGCTCCGTATGCGCTGCGTAGAGGGAATCCAAATTTTCCTGAGATAGAGCTTGTAATGCCAAACTGACCATACCCATTCTCAATCATCTTTGGCAATAAGACTTTAGTAAGAATCACCCCGCTGAAGAAATCAATCTCCATAATCCGTCTGTCAATTTCAATAGGTGTGTCGATTACCGTTGAACGTTGGGAAATTCCTCCATTGTTCATCAGCACATCTACTCTTCCATATTCCTTCAATACTTTTTCGGCTGTTGTTTTTACCTCATCGGGATTCGCCAGATTGAAAACAACAGGGAAAACCTCTTTTGAGATTGGTTCCAGCTTTTTTCTAACTCTTTCCAGTTCAGTAGCTTCATGCGACGATATTATCACTCGTGCACCCTCCCGGGCAAACTCTTCTGCAAGTGATTCACCAATCCCAGATGAAGCTCCGGTAATCCAGACCGTTTTGTTCTTAAAATTTGTCATGTATATAATATGATGACTTATTGTGCAAAGAAATGTGATGTACAAAAGTAAAAAGATAAAATTAATATGCCTAAGAAGGCCGCGATCTAAATGTTTATACTTCGGAGGCCGATAATAGCTCCGATTCATGCCGCGATTGTGAGTCAACTGCAAAAGTAGATTGAAAGCCAATAGCAAATTATTGATAATTTATTGGAGAGGGTAGAGGCCTTGGAACAGAAGTCGGCAGAGTAGCCTCGCCGCAGCCATCCATCCACTCTGAAAAGACAAGGCATGCTTTCTATCAAAATAGCCAACATCCGAGCGTCGGCCAGAATAATAATGATAACCCGACATCGGAGCGTTGGCGGTTATTTAAACGGTTTTCAGCCCCTCTCACCGCAGCTTTCCACCCACCCCGTAGAGACAAGGCATGCCTTGTCTCTACCTCTCCCCAAAACCTTCACCTCAAAAACCAGCCACCAATATGCTTTTCTCCATATCTATCCCAGCAGCACACCCCATCCATTCAAACAAAACCAAAAATTTCTCCCCCTTTTCAATGTTTTCTAAGATAAATTGAATATTTTTGAAGAAATAACGTTTACCTTTTTGAGTTTCAAGGTGCTCGCATAAACGACTTAAACACAAGCTTAAAACAAAAATCATGAATACAATTTGTTTTTATATACTCTTAACATTAACAATAGGATGTACTAGTCACAAGGCAATCGACGAATCAAACGAGCAACAGGATAATTGCCTAACGATAGAGAATTTTAATTCTATTGCCTCTTATATTGAGGATCATGGGGAGCAGGTAAAAAATTCAGAAAGATTGCTATCTGATAAGGAATCTTTTTCATTAGAAGTTTCTTTTGGTACATACTTAGTTTTGCTTGAAGATTGTCAAGATTTCAGACGAATTATTATTATTGACAACAATGAGGGAGCTAAAATCCCACCTTATTTTGTGTCAAATAGAAACAATGAAATCCATATTTCCGCTTATTACTCAAGACTAGATACTGAAGAAGACATGAAAAAAAGAGCAGAGAACTGGTGCAATATTGTTTTGGAATTCGAAAAGATACAATGACCTAGTTAAATAACACACCGTCCACGCCTCCTTTTCGCTCTCACAATCATTTTTGCTCTGTATTCACCTTCTGCGACCTCTACGATAATTCTTAGCGTTCTACGCGGTTAAATCCAAAGAATCACATACACCTGTACTGAATCTTATGAATTATCAGTTGCTAACCTGATGATAGCAAGCAATCTGTGGCTCAAGCATTTTTGTCAAGCAAGGCGTGAAGATGCCCTTGGGCGTTATGCAGAACATCAGCTTAAATAATGCCGCCAAAGGCGGTATGGAGTATGAATCTATGTAATCTGTCAAATCTGCGTCCTCACGCCTTGCGTGAAAGGTCTGTGGACAAAAAAATATTCGTGCACCTGTACTGAGCCTGCCGAAGTATCCGTGGCTAAGAAACCTTTGTGAGTCAGTGGTCCATTCCACTTTCCACCATTTCACCTTCCACAAATCAAAATCTGCGAACAATAATAAATTACAACCAGCTACTCTTAGCTCAGCATCCTTTTCATAGCCAGCATCTCGTCCCTTATTCTTGCTGCCGTAACAAAATCCAACTCTTTGGCCGATTTTTCCATCTCTTTCTGAAGTCTTTTTACTTGCGTTTTAATGTCATCCTTCGACATATATGCCACAAGAGGATCGGCTGCCTGAAGATTTTCTTGTCCCGATTCGCTATATGTTTGTGAGCCTGCCTTTGCGGATGTTCCAAATGCGGAATAGTCTTTTCTAATAATGTTTTCGGGTGTAATATTATTTTTTGTATTGTATTCCAGTTGTTTACGTCTTCTTCTTTCAGTTTCACTCATCATTCGCTTCATCGAATCTGTAGTTTTATCTGCATAAAGAATCACCTTGCTTTTAATATTTCGAGCAGCACGACCCGCTGTTTGAATTAAGCTACGTTCATTTCTTAAAAATCCTTCTTTATCCGCATCTAAAATAGCCACCAGTGTGACTTCTGGCAAATCAAGACCTTCTCTAAGTAGGTTTACACCTACAAGAACCTGAATAACCCCTTCTCTAAGTTCCTGAAGAATCTGAATTCTCTCCATAGTATCCACATCGGAATGGATGTATTTAACGGCAATATCCAATTCAATTAAATAACTGGTTAGCTCTTCAGCCATGCGCTTGGTTAGCGTAGTAATTAGAATTCTTTCATCCAAACCTTTTTTTAAGGAAATTTCATTCAGCAAATCATCAACCTGAGTGGAAGATGGACGCAGAATAACTTCGGGTTCAGGAATTCCTGTCGGACGAATAACCTGTTCTGTGAAAATTCCGTCGCATCTCATGAACTCATAATCGGCAGGTGTTGCCGAAACAAAAATCACCTGATTCATCATGGATTCAAATTCATCAAATTTCAAAGGACGGTTATCCATGGCAGACGGTAGTCGAAATCCATAATCTACTAATACCTGTTTGCGAGATCGGTCTCCTCCATGCATGCCTCGAACCTGAGGGATACTCACGTGACTTTCATCAATAATCATAAGATAATCATCCGGGAAATAGTCAAGTAAGCAGAAAGGTCTGGAGCCCGGTTTTCGTCCATCAAAATAGCGGCTATAATTTTCAATTCCTGAGCAGTAGCCGAGTTCATTCATCATTTCAAGGTCGTAATTAACCCTATCTTCCAGTCTCTTGGCTTCTGCTTCTTTACCAATTTGCTTAAAGAAATCACTCTGTTTTCCCAAATCAACATAAATTTCATTCAGCGCTTGCCCAAGTTTATCTTTGGTAGTCATGAATATATTGGCAGGGAATATAGCTGTATCTTCAAGTTTTTCAATTCTTTTTCCATTTACAGGATCAAAAGATTCAATGCTTTCAATAATATCGTCCCAGAAAATTATTCTCAAAGCATGATCTGCATAGGCCGGAAAAACATCCAGTGTATCACCCCGCAGGCGGAAACTACCACGTTTAAATCCAATATCATCACGAGAATATAAGGCTGCAACCAAATTATTTAAAACCATTTGAACGGAAATTTTCATTCCTTTATGCAAACGCATAACATTGGCAGTGAAATCTTCAGGGTTTCCAATACCGTAAATGCAAGAAACAGAAGACACCACAATAACATCTCTGCGCCCGCTCAATAAAGCAGAAGTGGCAGAAAGGCGAAATTTTTCAATTTCCTCATTAATGCTTAGATCTTTTTCAATGAAAGTGTCTGAAGAGGGAAGATAGGCTTCCGGTTGATAGTAATCATAATAAGAAACGAAGTATTCAATCGCATTATCGGGAAAAAACTGTTTGAATTCAGAGTAAAGCTGTGCAGCAAGAGTTTTATTGTGGCTGAGCACCAGCGTAGGACGTTTTACTTCGTTCAATACATTGGCTATCGTGAAGGTTTTGCCCGATCCTGTAACGCCTAATAATGTCTGAAACTGATCTCCGCGGAGAATACCTTCCGTTAGTTCACGAATAGCTTCCGGCTGATCTCCCGTTGGAGAAAAACTGCAGATGAGATTAAAATCTTTCATTCTTCTTTCTTCTTCCTGAAATTGCAGTAAACGGGAAAATGATCACTGAATTTCTTCTCTCCAATTGTAAAATTTGAAGCTTCGTATTCTTCAGGATAAAAAATGTAGTCTATTCGGAAAGATGGATATATGCCTCTGTAGGTTTTGCCAAATCCTCTTGAACCAGCATCCAGAAATGCATCTCTCAAATTGCCCCGCATAATTCTGTAGGCATAAGACACCGGTGTATCATTGAAATCTCCACATATAAAATATGGATGCGGGCACTCTTCCAGTTCCTCTTTAATAAATCTTACCTGCCTTGCTCTAGCAATAAATGCCGATTTTAACTTGCGCATCAAATTTCCAGACTGTTCTCTAAAATCATCCTTGGAAAGGCTGGTTTGGCTTGCAAATAATTCTTCATCTCCAGCAGAGAATTTTATAGATTGCAAATGAGTATTATAAATTCTTATCGTGTCTTCATTTACTACAATGTCAGACCAGATTACATAATTGCCACTTATTTTTCCATTCTCATTTTTAATGCTTCCACTGTTTATGATGGGGTATTTTGAAAACATTGCCAAACCAAAATGATAAATTCCATATTTAATCTGGAAATAGTCTATGTGCTTGAATATGAAATGCTTATGTTCTAAAAATGCTTCTTCAGTATTGAATGCATTACTGGTGTCTTTGTAGAATTCTTGCATACACAATACATCAGGCTTTATTTCATGCACGTACTCTACAATTGAATCCTTAATTTTCCCAGGGTCTTTCCAAGAATAGAGGTCAAATAGTCTTACATTATAAGTCATTATTTTGAGCTCAGTTTCTTCCTCAGGGAAGTTCATGCTGTGATTTCTGAAAGAAAAACTGTGGTTCAATAATCCAAAGCCACTAAATATTGCTAAAAGCGGTAGAATGGCTTTACGAACATTTTTAATGGCCAAAACAATTGAGAAAATAAATGTAATAACTACTAATGCCGGGTAGGCAAGACCCATAAAGGCCGGAACCCAAAATCTATCTGGTGCAATCAGAGGGGAGATATTGGCAATGAGCAATAGAAATACAAAAATAAGGCAAATCAGCCATAATAGCCGCCACACCAATCCTTCGCTTTTTTTTTTCTTATTTCCCCACATCGTTTTACAAAACTAATTAAAATTACAAGTACTTCTAATGCAAACGTTGGGAATTATTAAAATAGTATTGCTGAAAACTGAAAAAGGAATCTTTAGAATCAAGCTGGAAGCATGACTTTGGGTTAAGAAACAGCCGTCATGCAGAGCTTGTCGAAGCATGACTGAGAATAACATTCTGTTGCGCAGACAAGTCTTCGTTCGACGAAGGGGATCAAGAGTTCGTCTGCAAGGAAACTCGTTGAAATATACTTGCAGATTATCATTTGCCACTCTTTGTAATTGGAACAATGCCTCCGCCGCTCAAACATTCAAGGTTTCCAAAACCTGACAAGCTTGATGAATGAAGCCATCACTCCATCGTCGACCAGACAATTGAATATAAATATGGTCGTCATGGAGTCGTTGGCTGAACTACTTTTTCAACGATTCCTTGACCATCTTCGCATTTGTAAAAGGATTGTGCTCGATGGACGACGGAATGATGAAAAGCCGCCATTCAAATCTTCAACGTTTTACTACAGCGCGTAATAAGGACAGTTCCTCTAAATGACGAAAAATTATTTAAATAGAAATTGAAGTAAGAATTAATTTGAACAGTTCAATAAAAAGTCTTATTCAGGTAGAGTCATCAATACATCAAGAACAGAAATAACAACTTCTTTTGTGCTGCCGGCAAATTCCACATCTACCCATACCCGACCCATTTCTTCGTCATATTTGACTACTTTTCCAGGCTTATATGTGCCATACATGGGAGCGAAAACTTGATCACCTTCCTTGAGTTTCTCAGGATAATCAATCAAGAAACATTGGCTACTGTCGGCCACATTTAGCATAGCACTTTTCAGATAAAGAACTTTGTCCTCGCTTTTTGAAATCAGAATACCAAGAGAAAACTGTGTGCCGTTCTTAATTGCAATGCTACTACCAGCCTGCCAATCTTCATTTAGAAGAGTAAATGTATTGGGTTTGTTTGGCTCCCGCATTTGTCCAATTGGTATTCCATCCTTATTTTTAGCTGGGTTATCCCATGAAAGATCTAGATAATGCACAATGGGAGCCGACGGATCATTGTCATCTACAACAATTGCGCGTTGCATACCCGACCCCGATTGCCAAGTAGTGAGAATAAAATCACCTTTCTTTGCTGTTGCACCAGCAGGAATGGGAATTATAAGAGAGTTCGGAATCTGTACTTCGCCCGAAATCTGCTTAATGGTTGATTCATTGGTGTCGGTTTTTGCCATTAGATTCTGGTACCAAATCATTATGGCTTTTCCATCTTTGGCAAATGCATCATCGAGAAAAGCCCTAGATGGACTTAATACAAATTCGCCGTCAACGGCTTTACATTCTTTCACTATTGGAAAGCTAAAGGGTATTTCACCGGGTATAGTTGTCATATTGTCATTTTGTGCTCTGGTACTAATAGTGAGCACCAGAAAGATTAATACTATGGATCTCATTTATTTTTTGATAAAAATAAGAAATTCTTCAATAGAAAGCACTTTTGTCTGATGAAAAATATTCTTCAATGGCTCTCTATGTGGCGAAAAGTATACAAATTCTCGTCTGCAACCCTTCATGCTCACACTGCAGTGTCCCGGACGAACTCATGACCTCCTATTTTCGGACGATGAGATGTCCGGGATTTTGCCTGCCACTCTTCGACAGGCTCTGAGTGACGAAAAGTACTATTATACGTTATGCTGTACTTTTCAATGAATTCTAGCGATGTAAGTGTCAAATTCCTCCGCCGCTCAAATCTTCAAGGTTTTACTACCGCACGAATTCAGGACTGATCTCTAAGAGACGAACAATTATCTATAAATTGAATAATGAATATTTTATAACAGCTTAGTGATTTAATTTTTCTTTCTTGCAGTTCTCTCTTTCTTTTTCAATAAATCCTTCACAATCATACATTTTTTTGTACTTCAGTATGCTTCTGTACTTAAAAACATGAAACTTGCAACCAAAGAAATTGACATTGCCCATTGTTCCCATTTGAATATGAAAGCATTTTTCAACAACACCATTATTTGTTTTAAGCCTTACACCAATAACTGCCCAACCTGGATAAATTGAAGCTTTCATTGCACATTTGTCCCAATAGGCATCTTCAACACATGGAAATTGCCTCAATTTTTCGCAAATAGTGTCCATATCTTCGGAATGACTAACCTGCATTCCGCTTCCGGGTCCGTTAAAAAATTCAATACCGTTTTTGTACTTGCGAACTTCTTTTTTAATGAAATGCTCAATTTTATTAAATTTTCCCTTTTCTACAGATTTACAAATACTACAATCATTTTGAGCATTCAGAGAAAAGATGCTCGAAAACAGTAGCGCAAATAGAAATAATAAGGATTTTCTCATTAGACAGAAACTTGGTTCGAGACAATAGATGCGCTAATATCTGAATTTCACATTATTATGAAGAGATTTTTCTTTTGCTACCATACAATGCGGGCTCGCAATTATAAAATATCGGGTCTTCTATTTTTTGTTCTTTCTTCAGCTTGTTCTTGTCGCCATTCTAGTATAAGCTTATCATTTCCACTCAGCAAGACCTCTGGTACCTTCCAACCCCGGAATTCAGCTGGTCGGGTATATACCGGTGCAGAAAGTATATTGTTTTGAAATGAATCACTTAGCGCAGATGTTTCATCATTCAATACACCTGGAATGAGTCTGATAATGGCATCGGTTAAAACTGCTGCAGCCAGTTCGCCACCGCTTAGAACGTAATCGCCAATAGAGATTTCTCTGGTAATGAAATGATCCCGAATGCGCTCGTCAATGCCTTTATAATGCCCGCAAAGCATCATAATATTTTCACCCATGCTCATCTGATTGGCTATGCCTTGATTCAAAACTTCTCCATCTGGGGTGAGAAAGATAATTTCATCGTATTTTCTTTCCTTTTGTAGGCTTTCAATAGCCAGAATTATGGGCTCTGCCATCATCACCATGCCTGCACCACCGCCAAACTGATAGTCATCTACACGATTATGCTTGTCGGTAGCAAAATCACGAATATTATGCAGATGAATTTCAGCTTTTCCCTTATCCACCGCACGTTTAATAATAGAAAGGGAGAAAGGCCCTTCAAGCATTTTAGGAAATATAGTGAGAATATCGATGCGCATTTTTACTCTGTTGTATTTCTCCGTAACTCAAAGTTTCGGCCAAGATAGATTCTGCGAACATGCTCATCCTTAGCTAGTTCTTCGGCAGTACCAGATTTTAGAATATTACCCTCAAAAAGCAAATAAGCTCTGTCGGTTATGCTTAATGTTTCATGTACATTGTGATCAGTAATTAATATTCCGATGTTTTTCTTTTTCAGTCCTGCAACAATGCCCTGAATGTCTTCAACAGCAATAGGGTCAACTCCCGCAAACGGTTCATCTAGTAGCATGAATTTTGGATCAACGGCTAAGGCTCTGGCAATTTCTGTACGGCGACGTTCTCCACCACTAAGTTGTATGCCTTTGCTTTTTCTTATTTTCTGAAGACCAAATTCATCAAGAAGGCTGTCGAGTTTGTCTTTTCGTTCCGGCCGGCTGAGTGATGTAAATTCAAGCACTGCCATGATATTGTCTTCCACGCTAAGTTTACGAAATACGCTTGCTTCCTGAGCCAAATATCCAATACCCAATTGTGAGCGTTTATACATTGGGTAATCTGTAATTTCTTGTGATTCGAGAAATACTTTTCCATCATTGGGTTTAATCAACCCCACAATCATGTAAAAAGACGTGGTTTTACCGGCACCATTGGGACCAAGTAACCCAACAATTTCACCCTGATTTACCTCGAAGGAAACCCCTTTAACTACCGTTCGTTTACGGTAACGTTTCACAATATTCTCGGCCCTTAATTTCATTGGCAGTGTTGTTTTTCAGTTTCAAAAATAGCCATTTTTTATCTAACTCATTTTCTTTCGATGTAGTATCTTGTATTCTGCTCCTTTTGGTTTTAAAATGCTTTCCATGAGTATAATTTCGTTGATTTCGCTCCTTTGTATTTCTATATCACGGTAACTATTGATCATGTTCTCAAGCTTTTCTTTGTCTATTGAATTCTTTAATCGACTCAGCGAAATATGAGGTACAAAATTTTGTCTGTCGTAAACAAACCCTGCGGCTTCCAAATTATTTTTTAGGTTTTGATACAAGTCTTTGATATAATCTTCTTCTTTACATCCTAACCAAATAACTTTGGGTTTGTATTTAGATCCAAAAATGCCAATCTTATTCCAGTAAATGAGTTTAGGTTTGATATTCTGAAAGCTACGGTCAATAATCTTTGCTAATTCTGGAACTTTTTCGTCAGGAGTTTCGCCCAAGAATTTAAGAGTGAGATGCAGATTCTTTTCAGGAATCCACTTGATGTTTTCACCGATTAGCAATTTTTTAATTTCGTTCCATTCACGAATGAAGTTTTCTTTGACTTGAAAAGGGATAGCAATAAAGAGTCGTTTCATTTTATGAAATTATATAACCTGATTTCTATGCATATCAAGTTTGAGCAAAGTGAAAAGCATTATGGTGAATGCCCAAAGAGAAGAGCCGCCGTAACTAAGAAATGGCAGTGGAATACCAATTACCGGTACCAACGCAATGGTCATTCCAATATTCACAAAAAAGTGGATGAAGAAAAAGCCCATAATAGAATAGGCATAATATATTGCAAAATCCGATCGCTGTCTTTCTGCAATAATAACCAATCGGATCAGTAGAAAAAGGTAAAGCAGTAGCACCGTCATACTTCCTAGGAACCCCCATTCTTCGCCAACTGTACAGTAAATAAAATCTGTACTTTGTTCTGGAACAAAATCATATTTGGTTTGAGTGCCATTGAGAAATCCTTTTCCGGTAAAACCACCCGAACCTATTGCAATAAGTGACTGATCGACATTATATGCGGAGCCATGAGGATCGTAGTCTTTTCCAATTAAAACATTGATACGGTCTTTTTGGTGAGGTCGTAAAACTTTTTCGAAGATATAATTAACGCTGAGTACAAAAAGTATGGAAATAAATAATAGCGTGAGTAAACGAATAACATCTTCCCGTTTTTTACGACTAAGGTATGTTAAAAGCGATGCAATTCCAAAAAGGATAAGCAGGAGTATCATTTGTTTGATCAGGAGTGTGGCAACAAAAAGAATAATGGTCCAAAGAATGAGAAATAGATAAAACCCTTTCATTCCCAGTCGGTAAAAGAGGAATATGAAAGATCCAAATACAACCGCAGAACCGGTATCTCCCTGTAAAAGCACCAATGCTGCGGGGAAGAAAATTATCAGAATCAGGTTTCGGCGTTGTTTCCATATATCGAATCCAAAATTGGAGGAGCTTGCATATTTTGCAACCATTAAAGCTACGGCATATTTAGCAAATTCTGAGGGTTGAAGCCGAACACCTGCACCCACATCTATCCACGATTTTGAACCAGAAATTACAGAGCCTAATGCAAGAACAACAAGCAACATGAATAATACAACGGCGTATGTGGGCATGCTGATTCGAGGAAAGACTCTTGGATCGAGGAGTAGAATTATTAATGCCAGTAAAATGGATGAAGATATCCAAACCATTTGGCGGCCATAACTAACATTAATATCGAAAATACTGTGATGTTCACTACTATATGTAGCCGAATAAATATTAAACCAGCCGATGGCTATCAGAGCCAGATAGGTGAGTAAAACCCACCAATCAATTCCGAATCTGCTGACATCTCTGTTTTCCATTAATATTGCTTTAAGGTATTTGAATTAAGCATTTCCCATTCAAGATCTTTTCGACCGATTTTACGGTACATATAGTATTCAATCATGAGGCTGGCAATAGGAGCTGCAAATTGTGCCCCAAATCCCGAGTTCTCTACCAGTACTGCAATTGCTATTTGAGGATCGTCTTTTGGCGCAAATGCGATAAAAACAGAGTGGTTCTTTCGTGGTGGATCCTGAGCTGTTCCAGTTTTTCCGCAAACTGTTGTTCCAGCAATAGCTGCAATCGGCGCAGTACCCGCTTGCACTACCATTTCCATTCCATCAACGATATATTGAAAGTATTCTCGGTCAATCCCCGTTTCATGTCTTTCCATCATTTCAAGATTCAAAGAGTCGGGATGACCAATAGCACTAACAATATGTGGCGTGATATAATACCCTCGGTTGGCAATTATCGCCGCCATATTGGCTAGTTGAAGAGGAGTAGCCCCAATTTCTCCTTGGCCAATAGCTATTGAAATTATTGAATTGGCGCGCCAGTTGCGATTGCCTTTCATTTTATCGTAGAATTCTACTTCTGGAACAAAACCACCAAATTCGTTGGGGAGATCAATACCCAACTGACGACCAAAACCTAGGTTCATGATATATCTTCGCCAGCGATCATAGCCCTCACGGCTTGAAGTAAATTTTTTACTATCAACAAATTTCTTAAATGCCCAGCAAAACCAAGTATTACAACTGTATTGCACGGCACCTTCTATGCGTAGAGGATTGGGATGTCCGTGACAAGCAATTACGTGATTACCAAGAGAATATCCGCCGGGACATCCGAATGCAGTATTATGATCAATGATACCTTCCTGCAAAGCCGCCAAGCCGTTGACTAGCTTGAAAGTGCTTCCAGGTGGATATCGGGTCATGATTGTTCTGTTGTACAATGGTTTGTTGGCAGCATCATTGAGAAGAGCAATATAATTTTCAGAGCGATCTCTACCAACCAATAAATTGGGGTCGTAAGTAGGACTGCTAACTATTGCAAGAATCTCTCCTGTGGCTGGTTCAATGGCTACAATGCCACCTCTTTTATTAACCATTAATGATTCACCGTAGATTTGCAATTCAGCATCGAGACTGGTGAAAAGATTCTTGCCCGCCAAGGCAATCTCATCATGAGCTCCGTTCATATAGCTTCCCTGAACTCGATTATGAACATCAACAAGTACAACTCTTAGCCCTTTTCTTCCACGTAAAACTTCTTCGTACGATTTTTCAAGTCCGCTTATGCCAATATAATCTCCGGAACGATAGTAATCGTCTTCATCGAGAATTTTTTGAGAAACTTCTCCTATATAGCCTAAGGTGTGAGCTGCAATCGGAATGGGATATGTACGAATGGTTCTTCCCTGAATAAAAAACCCCGGGAAAAGATATTTTTTTTCTTGAAATAAACTATAGGTCTGTGGTGTAAGATTGCTCTCGAAAACCGAAGGTAAATATCCAGAATACTGTATGGCCTTGTTAAGCTCCTGAACGAATTTTTCCTTTGGTAGATTAAGGATATTGCAAAGTGATAGCGTGTCGAACGCCTCTACATCGCGGGGAACCACCATAAGATCGAAAGTGGCTTTATTGTAAACTAGGATTTTTCCGTTGCGGTCGTAGATTAATCCCCTAGCAGGGTATTCGTAAATATAGCGCAGAGCGTTGTTATCAGCAGATTCTTTAAATGAGTCGTCAAGCAACTGAATAAAAATGAGTTTGATTGCAAAAATTACAATTACAATTGCAAATAATAGATAGAAAAATACTTTTCTGTGAGAATATTTCGTGCGATCTGACATAATTTTTAGAAGAGACCTGAAAAACGCATTGTTTATTAGTCAACAAAGGTGCTAAAAAATAACGAGATTTTAAAGGATTTGCAACTACAATGGGTCAATTTTTCATCGATTTGAGATCTTATTGACTTTTAGAGAAATGATTCGGGCATTTTCAGTATTTTTGCCATGTAATAAAATCGGTTTTCATGAGCGATCAGATTAAACACGAATGCGGCATTGTCTTTCTCAGGCTGCTAAAACCAATGGAGTACTATGTTTCTAAATACGGGAATCCGTTTTGGGGTCTTGAGAAAATGTATCTTTTGATGGAGAAACAGCATAATCGTGGGCAGGATGGGGCAGGAATTGCTTCTCTGAAGCTTGATGTAGCACCTGGTAAAACCTATATTGATCGCCTTAGAAGTAATAGCGGATCTCCAATTCTTGATCTTTTTAAGGAAGCATTTGCCCCAGTTAAGGATATGAAAGTCAGTAATTCCTCCCGCTTCTATGATCCTGTGTTCTTGAAAGAATATATCCCTTTTAGCGGGGAAGTTTTTTTGGGGCATTTGCGCTATGGTACATTCGGGAAAAATGATATTGAGAATGTTCATCCTCAATTGAGACAAAATAATTGGAAAACTCGTAGTCTGATTCTGGCCGGTAACTTTAATCTTACTAATGTCGATCAACTTTTTGGAAATCTTGTGAAATTGGGTCAACATCCTGTTGAAACCAGTGATACCGTTACCATTATGGAAATGATTGGTTATCATCTCGATGAGGAAAATGATCGGATATATCAACAGGAAAAACAAAAGGGTATTTCCCGAATAGAGATCTCTTCTATTATTTCAGCAGATTTGAATGTGGAGAAGGTTTTGAAAAATGCATCTAATGGTTGGGATGGTGGTTATGTGCTCAGTGGCTTAATTGGTCATGGAGATGCTTTTGTTATGCGCGATTCATCGGGAATAAGACCAGCGTTTTTTTATTCAAATGATGAAATAGTAGTAGCTACTTCCGAGCGACCGGCTATTATGACTGCCTTTAATGTAAAAGCTGAAGAAATTCAGGAACTTGAGCCGGGACATGCTCTTATTGTTAAAAAGAATGGTGCTTTTCAGCATATTCGAATTACTCCTGAAGCACCTAAAAAACATTGCAGCTTTGAGCATATATATTTTTCACGGGGAACCGACCAGCAAATTTATCGTGAGCGCAAAAAACTTGGTCGTTTATTGGCTTCCGCAGTATTAAAAGCCATCGATTATGATATAAAGAATACGGTGTTTTCTTATATCCCCAATACCTCAATGGTGGCTTTTATGGGCCTCTATGCCTCTTTGCTCGATTTTGCAGATGAGGTGAAGCGTGATCAAATTCTGGCACTTGAAAAACCAGATGCAGAGAGTATTGCAGAAATTTTATCTCTGCACCCTCGCGCTGAAACGGTGGCGGTTAAAGATATGAAACATCGTACTTTTATTACAACCGATAAGGAAAGAGATGATTTAGTGACTCATATTTATGATGTAACGTATGGCATTGTTCGCTCTTTTGAAGATAATCTGGTTGTAATAGATGATTCTATTGTTCGTGGAACTACCCTGAGACAAAGTATTATTAAGATTCTCGATCGGTTGGAACCCAAATCTATTGTGGTTGCCTCTTCTGCTCCTCAAATTCGTTACCCCGATTGCTACGGAATTGATATGGCTAAGCTCTCAGATTTTATTGCATTCCGAGCAACAATTGATTTGCTGAAAGAAAGCCATCAGGGACATGTTATCGATCAGGTTTATCGTGAATGTAAGGAGCAACTTGAACTTCCAATAGAACAAATGCAAAATCCTGTAAAGAAAATATACAAGCCTTTTACAGCGGATCGTATTTCTAAGAAAATTGCAGAATTGGTAACTCCAAAAGGTACAAAAGCTACGGTTTCTGTTGTTTTTCAGAGCATTGAAACTCTTCATAAAGCATTGCCTGATAGTACAGGAGACTGGTATTTTACTGGTGATTATCCTACTCCTGGCGGAAATAGAGTGGTTTGCCGTTCCTTTATCAATTATGTTGAAGGCCGCAACGAAAGAGCGTATTAAGTTTTTTCATTTTTCAATTCTTTGTACACTGCCATTCCAGCTGCATGGGTAATTGCTTTTTCTCCAAATCTTTTTCGCACATAATCCATGCTTTGGTAGAGGCGTCCGAGTTCTTCGGTATCATCGAAAAGATGTAGTTGTTGATTGCCCCCAATTAACTCGCTGAGCCGAAGGCCAATGAGGCGTACTCTCAGTCTTCGGCTGTACAATTTTTTGAAAAGCATTCGGGCGGTATCCAAAATTTCATGATCGAAGGCAGTATATGGAATGCGTTTTTGCATGCTATGGGTATCATAATCGGCATAGCGTATTTTTAGGGTAATACCTCCGCAGAGTTTGTCTTTTTTACGTAAGCGGAAGGCTAGTTTTTCACTCATGGAGAGCAGAAGCCTTTCCATAAGATGAGGGTCGCTGATATCGTTCTCAAAAGTACTTTCAGTGCTAATGGATTTGCTTTCTTCGTAAGGAATTACAGGGTCATTGTCGATACCATTGGCCTTTTCCCATATCATGCGCCCGTTGAGACCCATGGCGTTTTCGAGCAGAGGCAGAGGAATTTGCCGCAGGGTACCAATATTGAAAACACCCATTGAACGAAGTAGCTGATCGCTTTTTTTACCCAGCATGGGAATCTTGCGAATGGGTAGGGGAGCAAGAAAATCTTGAATTTGCTGGTCTGCAATTTGTAATTCTCCGTTGGGCTTGGCTTCTCCTGTGGCAATTTTAGATACTGTTTTGTTTGCAGATAGTCCAAACGATATCGGAAGCCCACTTTCAGAAATAATGCGGTTGCGAAGCTCATGCGACCATTTCATAAGCCCGAAAAAACGATCCATTCCGCTGATGTCGAGATAAAACTCGTCAATGCTGGCCTTTTCGTAAAGGGGTGCCGATTCTTGTATGATATCTCCAATCATGCGTGAATAATAGCTGTATTGCTCCAAGTCTCCTCTGATAAATGCAGCGTCGGAGCAGAGTCTTCTGGCGAATTTTATCGACATGCCCGAATGTACCCCAAAGCAGCGGGCTTCGTAACTACACCCCGATACCACCGAGCGTCCCGATGTGCCGCCCACAATAACAGGTTTGCCCATGAGAGAGGAGTCGCGTAACCGCTCAACAGACACAAAAAAAGTGTCGAGATCCAGATGTAATATGTTTCGCATGATTAGAAAGTCGTCAAATATGACGACTTAAATATAATTATTATTGTTGAGGTGGGCAAATTTTTTCTTTGGGACGAACTCATGGCCTCCCGCTGGGTAGAATGATTAGATGTCTCGGAAATGAAGAAAATTTATTTCCATATCTTTGAAAAAACAAATCTTATGAAAAAAATACAGTTCTTATTATTGGTTTTTGCCATGGGCGTAATGGTGTCATGTAATCAGAATAAAAAGAATGATCAGTCGACAAGTGATGATGAAGTCACAGTAAATGATGAGATTGTAAATGATGATGAGCCTATTGTCAAGATTGATGAATCAACTCAAAGGTTTCAGTTGCTGGGCACTTGGCAGGATGTGAATGACCCGACCTATAAAATGGAAATTACCGCAACTAAATTCAAAAATTATGTTGAAGGAAGTTCAAACTGGGATCAGGATTATACGCTGGCGACTACCGCAGATATTGAAAATGTGGTTGCTGATGATAACGGTTCATATCTCATGGTTTACGACGATGACGGAAAGATTTTTTATGCCTGCGAAGTGAAGGCCATTACAAATGATCATCTTGTTGTTGAGCATTTTGTAGGTGGATCTGCAGGGAACCATCTTGAGTTTGCCAGAGAGTAATACTAATACTCCCTCAGCCCCCGCTCAATATACTCCAATTGCCAGATTCTGAACAGTAGGGAAACTGCTGGAGCTGTTTCGGGCTCTTTGTTCAGGAGGTCTTCAATTTGCCTGCACAAGTTATCAGTTAGTTTCTCTTCAGGCATCATGCTTTCGCAAAGCAGATAGAAGTTTTTTCCTCCAATATTCAGCGCCTTTTGGTTAGAAAATCCATTGTCTTGATCAAAAATGCGAACCTGATCGTAGCGTATGCTGTTTTTAGTAAATACTCTGATATAGCCGTTTTCGCTGATAAAATCTTTGGCAATGCCGTATGCTTTGGCGATTTCTATTCTGAAACCCGCTTTTTGAAATCTGTTTTTGAAGTGAAATGAGCAATAATTGATACCGATATTCAGGTTTTGGTTTTTGGCATAATTCAGAATTTCCAAAGCTGTAAGTTCCGATTCCAGCACAATCGGCCTTTCAGCAGGAATAATGGTGTAGCCTTTTTGAACCAGTTTTTTTACATTATGTCTCGTAAGCCTTAGCTGGTGAAGATTCAGATTTGTGACTCCGGCTTCAATAATTTCCGGCAGCAGCTGTTTCATTCGTTCTGTTTCTTCGGGTACTGCCGGAATTTCAATGGTGATTATTGGGATTATTCCTTTTGCAAAAGCGATTTTATCCAGACTGAAACCTGTGGCTCCAATATCGAAACGCACCTCGTTGAGTCCGGCATCGGCAAGTTTTTCAAATTTATCTCTGTCGGCCAGAATCCCATTGGTATACATCCAAATGTAAATTTCGGGATCACAGTTTTTCCGAACGGCTTTAAGATATTCGAGCGTGCGATCAAAATAGAGCAGGGGTTCTCCACCACTAAAACTCACGCCTTTAAACTCAAAATGATTCACATATGCAGCATAGTCTTCTGCGGTTTCGAATGTAAGCCCATGGGTGCCAGGTGGTTCATCATCGGTTTGCTTTGTTGGGCAGTAAAAACAGTTGGCATTACATTTATTGGTGATAAACAGGCACGACCATTTTCCCGCACCGCAAATGGAACATCCTTTTGAAATGCCATTATAATAGGGTTTGGTGTCTTTGAAAAGGAATTTTTCCCCAATACTATCGAGAAGCCCAGTTCTTTTCTTCTGTTCTTCAACAACATTATACGGGTTGAGCCAGTTCAGCTCTGTCCATTCGGCATAATCGCTTTTGTTGATGTTTATCAGCGAATTCAGCCAGTTATACATTTCTTCCATTGAATTCTGAAAGTCAATAAATTGATACTAAATTGTATGAGAAAAAAGTGTAGTGAAGAAATTACAGCTCGGAGAAGATGTAGAGAAACATCAGATATTTCCCCTTTTGGGCAATGAAAGCGAGGGCTTTATATGTAATCTTGTTGTATTGCTTCAAAGATGAACTTCTTGGTTGTCAAAATTAAGGTTTTATTATGAGCAATTAACCTTTGATTTTTAATAAAGCTATATTTCTTGGCTTAATGGACAAAATTAATGCTCCGATATGGCTCAATCCAAATAACTGTGTAGCTTTGGTGCATTGTTGAATATTGTGAACATTCTGAATATAAAAAAAGATCCCACCAAAGCAGGATCTTTAAACAGAAGTAAATAAAATATAAAACGAAATTATTTTACTTAGCGTAGGCAACGGCTCGGGTTTCCCTGATAACCGTGATTTTAATTTGTCCGGGATAAGTCATTTCTTCCTGAATTCTCTTGCTCAGATCGAGTGAAAGTTGTGCGCTAGCGTCATCACTAATTTTCTCAGCACCTACAATTACACGAAGCTCGCGTCCGGCCTGAATGGCATAAGTTTTTTGAACACCTTCGTAAGATAATGCAATAGCTTCAAGTTCCTGCAAGCGATTGATATACGATTCAACAACCTCACGGCGTGCTCCAGGGCGTGCTCCTGAAATAGCATCGCAAACCTGCACAATAGGTGAAATTAATGAAGTCATTTCAATGTCTTCGTGGTGAGAACCAATGGCATTGATGATATCAGGATGCTCTTTGTATTTCTCTGCCAATTTCATTCCCAGCATAGCATGAGGCATATCTGGCTCATTATCGGGAACTTTTCCAATATCGTGAAGAAGTCCGGCTCGTTTTGCCATTTTTGGACTTAATCCAAGCTCAGCAGCCATAGTAGCGCAGAGGTTAGCAACTTCCTTACTGTGCTGCAGCAGATTCTGGCCATAAGATGACCGGTATTTCATTTTTCCAATTAAACGAACAAGCTCGTGGTTCATATTGTGGATACCCAAATCTATCAGGGTTTTTTTGCCCACTTCTGCGATTTCCTGTTCGATATTTTTCTTCACCTTACTTACAACTTCTTCAATACGGGCAGGATGAATACGACCATCGGCTACCAGTTTTTCAAGCGATTGGCGGGCAATTTCTCGACGAACCGGATCAAAAGCAGATAAAATAATGGTTTCAGGGGTGTCGTCAATAACAATTTCTACGCCTGTAGCTGCTTCTAACGCTTTAATATTGCGCCCTTCGCGACCAATAATGCGTCCTTTAATTTCATCATTCTCAATAGGGAAAGAAGAAACAGCATTTTCAGAAGTATGATCTGTAGCCGTGCGTTGAATGGTTTCAATAACAATTTTTCTGGCTTCCTTGTTTGCATTAAGTTTGGCCTCTTCCACAATGTCTTTGACATAAGTCATGGCATCGGTTTTAGCGTCTTCTTTCAGCGACTCAAGCAGCTCGGCTTTAGCCTCTTCAGCTGATAAGCCTGAAATGGTCTCGAGTTGTTGAATTCTTTGTTTTTGGAATCGGTCGAGCTCTTCTTTTTTCTTCGTTAATGCTTCGTTTTGCTTATTAAGAGTCTCTTTAAGTGTATTCAGCTCTTTGTTTTTGCGCTGATACTCTTCATTTTTCTGGTTTAGGTTGATTTCTCTTTGTTTGAGTTTGTTTTCAAAATTGAGAATTCGCTTATCACCTTCCTGTACTTTTCTGTCATGATCAGTTTTGAGTTGCAGGAATTTCTCCTTTGCTTCCAGAATCTTCTTCTGCTTCATCATGTCAGCTTCTTTCTGGCTATCTTCCAATAGTATTTTTTTCTTTCGCTGAGCATTTTTGTTGAAAACAAAAACCCATAAAAGAATTGCGAGAGCCAGAACAGCGATTTCAATGACCAGCAACATTACTGTATTATCCATAGTCAATTCGTTTAAATAAAAAAAACCCGCGATTATTCGCGAAAGGGTTTCATAAACCCCAATAAAAACACTTATAAGGCTGCCTGAGTATTCAAGTTTCCGCTGTTACATATGTAAATCCACCAAAGGTGGACGCGGCCTGCTTTAGGACTCAATGAGCTTGCCCTAATAATAAATCTGTTGAGTTTATTCAACCAAAAATCGACGAATAATGCGGGTAGTATTTTTTCGTATCAAAGAACTAAACAGCCTCCAATAAAGTCTGATGTATGTCAGATAATCCCTTTTTTAAGCTTTCCGACTCTTCATCACTTTTTGTATCTGCTTTAAGTAAAGCTGCTGTATAACTTAAGGTGACCATAGATAACAAATCTCGTTTGTCTTTGTATTGAAATTGTTGACTATATTCCTTAATACGCTCGTTTATCATTGTAGCAGCTTGCCTTATTATTGCTTCATCTTTTCTTTCCACCGACAAAGTGTATTTACGTTCTGCAATGAGAACCGATATGTTGATCTGATCACTCATTAATCATCCAGTAATTTAATACACGTGTCGATTTCCCGTATAATATCCATCACTTTTTTTCTGGTCGATTGCAAATCTCCTGCTTGTCCAATGACGTTTCCCATTTTCTGAGCCGACATCTCTTCTTCTTTTTGTCTTAAACGCTGCCGGTTTTCGTCATTTTCCAATTGCAAACGATTGCTTTCCTCAATCAGAATAGATAATTCTTTCTTCGCTGTATCTCTCTGACCTATGAGTTTCTGAATATTATCCCCAATATCCCTTATCATCTGGTCAAAATCATTCATTGAAAACAGTATTATCCATTGCAAAATTAATAAATTTTACATGGCAAAGTCAAATTTATTTTATGTATTTACTGTTTTGATGCAGAAAATTACTGACTCATCTCACCGCGTATCGATTTCTGAAGGAGTCTCTTCAGTTCAGAATCACGGTAACCTTCACCTAATAAATACATTGATTTTGTTAAGGCCGCTTCAGTTGTCATGTCTCTACCACTGATAACACCAAGTTCCAATAGCTTCTTGCTTGTAGCATAACGACCCATTTCCACCTCACCGCTTTTGCATTGGCTGATATTGAGAATGATTTTGTTTTTCTTTCCGGCTTCTTCAATTAGAGCCAGGAATTCTTTGTTTGTAGGTGCATTTCCGGCGCCAAAACTCTCGAGAATTACAATTTCTAAATCATTTTGCGCCAATGTGTTATTGACCAGGCTTAGTGGAATTCCGGGAAATAATTTCAGAATTCCCACGGCATTGCTGAGTTTTTTATGTGCCTTAAGTGCTTTATATGCCGGTTTTCTGATATAAACTTTATTGTATTTTATGTGCACGCCCACTTCTGCTAAAACCGGGTAATTGCCCGAAATGAAAGCATCGAAATGCTCGGCATTGAATTTCGAAGTGCGGTTGCCTCTGAATAATCTGTTTTCAAAAAAAATACAAACTTCAGGAACTATCGGCGTGTCTTCTTCATAAGCTGATGCTATTTCAACAGCATTGATAAAATTCTCTCGCCCATCACTGCGAACCATGCCCAGAGGCAATTGTGATCCGGTTAAAATTACAGGTTTATTCAGATTTTCTAGCATAAAACTGAGCATAGAAGCAGTATAAGCCATGGTGTCGCTTCCGTGTAACACTACAAATCCATCATAGTCCAAATAGTTCTTTTCAATTATTCCTACCAGCTTAATCCAGAATTGCGGATTCATATCGGATGAATCAATAATTTCGTCCATCTGGGCATGATCAATTTCCACATTCATGCTTTCCAATACAGGAATATGCTGAAAAATCTTTTCAAAATCTATGGGAACCAGCGACTGACTTTCTTCATCCATGATCATTCCAATCGTTCCGCCGGTATAAATCACCAGCACCTTTCTTGTTTCTGTCATCGCTTATACAGTTTTAAAAATGCTTCTTGCATTGGCTGTGGTAATGGCGGCTGTGTCTTCAGCGCTTTCGCCCATTACGGTGCTGAGAAAATTACAAATTAGCTCAAGGTACGCAGGTTCGTTGCGTCTTCCTCGGTGTGGTATGGGTGCTAAATATGGAGCATCAGTTTCCAAAACAAGATTCTGAATACCACTGTGCTGCACGATATCGATTACGCCTGAATTTTTGAAGGTTAAAACCCCACCAATACCTAGCATAAATCCCATGTCTATGGCTTCTTTTGCTTCGGAAACATTTCCGCTGAAGCAATGCAAAACACCTCGTATGCGTCCTTTGTACAAGCGTAAAATATCCATTACTTCAGACATAGAATTGCGTTGATGAATACTTACGGGTAAATCTCTTTCTGCAGCCATTTCTAATTGTATGGAAAAGGCTTCCTGCTGCTGCTTCTTGAAAGTTTCGTCCCAGTATAAGTCTATTCCAATTTCGCCAACACCAATAATATCATCATGTGCATTGAGCTCCTGTTCAACCAGTTCCAGTTCTGCTTTGTAGTTTTCTTTTACATCTGTTGGATGTAGCCCACGCATTGTATAAATGAAATCAGGGTATTTCGCTGCACTGTCTTTCATCTTTTTGCGGGAGCCTGAATCAATATCAGGGAAAAGTATGGCTTCTACACCAACATCTTTGGCGCGTTGTACTACTTCGTCGAAATCTTCGTCGAAATCTTCATGGTATATATGAGTGTGTGTGTCTATGAGTTGCATTATACCTTTTTGCAGTGCTGTTTTTAATTTGTTGCAAAGATAATGAATAATGTTTGGAGGGTGTTGCCTAAGAAGTAAAATCCTTCCAACATTGGTGCGTCGCGAAAGGTCTTTCATTGATAGCGACATCAAAGCGTTGGAATTGCAGCACTGGCTTACTGCAAATACAACGCTCTCATGTTATCAGCCATGGCTGACAACGCTGAGATGTTGTAAGATTATTCCTTTACCAATCTAAAAACATTCTCTTTACTCTCTCCACTAATCTGAATGGTATACAATCCTGTGGCCAGATCACTGATATCAATTTGCAATTTACCTTGCGGTAGAAGACCTTGCCGAATTAGACGCCCGGAAGCATCATGCAATTGCCAATTCAATACTTCGTTTTCATTGTTCAGTAAATACACAAAATCCTGTGCGGGGTTGGGGTAGAGGAGTACATTAATTTCATCCAATTCATCAATTCCGGCGCCCTGATACACATGAATGATGTGAGTAGTACTATCTGACGAACATTCTGCAGAAGTGGCGATGAGTTTTACTTCATAAATACCAACAGAGCTGTATGTGTGAAACGGATCCTGCTGTGTGCTGAAAATACCATCGCCAAAACTCCAGTCGAAAATATCGGCTCCAGTGCTATTATTGGTAAATCCCACCAAAGCATTAGCCAGTGGAACGGAATCTGACGTAGGTGTAAATGCAGCCACGGCATTATCATACACCGTGATATAGTTGCTCATCAGCATGGAATCGTTTCCATAAGTTCCAGAAACATATTGAGTAATATTATATACATCAGCAGATGGGAAAGTGACATAATAGTTGTTTCCAATGGTATTGTTTAACTGGCCTCCATCGAAATCCCACCACAAAGTATCGTTGTTTTGTGCCGTAGAAGTGAAAATTATGGTGTCATTGCCACAAATGCTTTGTTCGTTGGCGTAGAAACTTGCTGTTGGCATTGGAATATATTCAAATTTCATGGCATCGAAGGCAATGGAATCGCCGGTAACTCCTGTACTATCACCTAGATAAACGGAAGCGACCCCTGGAATAAGTTGATAAATACCCAAATCAACCCATGAATTTTTATTGGCATTTTGGCTCACAGTTACCATGGTGTCTCCGGCTAGTGATGTGATGTGATACATGGCCGAAAGTGTGTTTGAACCTTCAGGTGGAATATATGCACTGATTCTCATCCATGTGGTATCTGCAATATTTGGGGTCCAAGTGGTATAACAAATATCAGAGGTGGTTGCCATGCCCAGTGTAAACCATGTATGCCCGTTATAGCCTGAATTAAAATCTCGGAAATAACGCATGTGGCTACCCAAAGTGCCGTTGTTCATGAAAAAGCCGTGACCATAATAATTATTGTCTATAATGGTGTCATTATAATTGGGTTCGCTGGTTCTTGCTGCTGTTGACCATGCAATATAAGAATTTGCTCCACCTAGGTTTTCAAATCCGTTATTGTATCCGGGCCAGTCATAGTAAACACTGTCGCCATCATAACTTGGATAGCCTGGTGAGTTTTTGTCTCCATAAGGATCATTGAAAACCAGTGTATGTTGTCCTTGAACATATCCAATACAAAGGGTAAGATGTCCGGCTGCAGTTAGGTAATTACACAATGGATGTACATACCCGGCATTAATTTCGTTTATGGTAGAATCGTATTTACAGGAAGTAGTCCAGAACTGATTTGATCCCATATAATGCGCCTGAAGGTAGTTTTTCATGGAGGAATTTGGGCTATAACCGGTTTTCCACATGTATCCGTAGCCACCGTAGGCAGTTGTGCTATAAGCATCGGCTGTCTCCTGATAATACCATTCATTAAAACGATAGCGATCGGCAACATAAGAACCAAAATTGTTGATGTGTGGATCCCATGTTTGTCCGTGACTAACACTTACCGGCCACTCCGGCAGACGATTATAATAGGCAATCGCCATAATGGATGTAGTAGGCGCACAGGAACCCCAGCCGGCATGCCATGATGGTGTATCATAAACCTGATGTACATAAGGCACAGAACCCGGAACACAAGTATTGGCTTGGGTGCTGCGAACAGGATCATAAAAATGACGATTCAGATTCCCGCTGTGTTTGTACATGCTTTCAATCTGATCGTTTGAAATTTTGAAAATCTCAAGACCGGTCTGGTTGTGGTAATATACGTTTCCGCTTTTGTCATATGCCGGATCCATGGCAATATCGTTTCCATTGGTTAATGGGGCAATAGAATTGGCTTCGGCATTGTATTCCAATATCTGACTTGCTTCCAATGTAAATTCCTTGATTTGCTTCTGCTGAAAAACAATAGTGTTTTTGCTTGGATGCCATGAAAATGCATTACCCGTTAAAGTTTTGCTTTGGCCGTTTTCAATATTGTAAATCACAACATTTTCAGGGGAAGTTCCCCATGCAAGATATTTTCCATCATAAGAAAATGCCGGTAGATATGCAGTGCTGGTTGTGAGCTGTGTGCTTTCTTTAGTCTCAGTATTGATCAGAATTGGCTCGTCAGAATTATTGGTGTGACAAATCCATTTTCCATTAGGACTGATGGCCATGTAATTACTGTAATTCCCGTAGGAAAGGCTTTCTGTGCTGCCATCCTGGCGTTGAATAGTCAGATTTCCGTTAAAAGGTAATAACAGGTCTCCGTTTTTTGCTGAAATAGGCTGTCCGCATAAATATTGTGGCTCAGCTAATGTTTCCATTTTGCCAGTGCTCAGCTCAATCATTGCAGGTTGCTGATTGTAATTCTCATCGATGTATTTGAAAAGAATGTGTTGTCCATCTGTATGCAGATTCATATAGCGACCACATCCGGGAGCAGAAATCAATAGCTGTATTGTGTTGTCATTTAGAAGATAAATTTCATTTCCCTGGTTGGTAGAGGCGATAATTCCAAATTCACTTGGAATGAGACTGGTGAAATACCCCATGTCTTCAGCAAGATAGCTGTCGTTTGGACGATCGTTTTGCGCATTAATATTCAAGGCAAAAAGAGCCAATACTAAAACAATAGATAGTTTTTTCATGAGTAACAATTATTCAAGTGTACAAAAATAAGATAATGCGAGTAGATTGGCAATTAGTTTGCGTTAAATTTTGGATGGAACACTGAAAAACGCTGATATTTGATTGCTTTTTAGGGGGTAAAAGCACGCTCTAGGCTAGTCATTTAATTTCTCTCGCACAAACCCACAAATCTCCTCCATAGCTTTTTTGGCTTCAGGAAACAGCGGCGAAAGCAATGGAAAAGCGTGAACCATTTTTGGCCATTCTTTGTAGGTGAGTTCTACACCATCTCTTTTTAACACTTCTGCCATTTTGCGGCAATCATCGAGGTGAATTTCGAAAGTGCCAACGGATAAATGTATTGGTGGTATACCTTTGAAATCGCCAAATTGCGGAGAAAGAAAAGGGTCTTTGGTATCATTCCCGGCAATATACATTTCCGTCCATATTTTCCACGAGTTTTTAGGTGCTACATCGTGCTTGTAGTTGTAGTTGAACGAATCTGCACTGCAGCTTGCATCGGTGAGTGGTGAAATGGAAAATGCAGCCTTGGGGTAGGGAAGCGCAAGAAGTTTGAGTTTGAGCAAGAGTGCGAGCGTAAGAGTCGCGCCTGCTGATTCTCCACCAACTACAATATTCTCCGGTTTATAGCTTTGATCCAATAAATATTGATATGCTTTTACGCAATCTTCCACTGCAGCGGGAAATGGGTGTTCGGGTGCGAGGCGATAATCGAAAAGCAGTGATTTAAGGCCTGTGCCTTTGGCAAATTTAGAGACATGCATGCGGTGAGTGAGGCAGGATCCTGAAATAAAACCTCCACCGTGAATATAGAGCAGTACTTTGTTTTCAGGTGGATTCTCGGGAATAATCCATTCGGCATACATTCCGTCAATGTCTGTTTCTTCTGCATGTACACCTTTTGCAAGTTTCATTCTTGCAGAAGCTTTGTCAATTCCGGCTCTGAATTTTTCTACGGAAAAGCTGTCGTCAATAATTTTGCGTTTCAGTTTCCCTTTAAAAATCTGCCGGTTACGGATGAGGGTTATGAATATTTTGGAGCGGAGGGAGGTCATAGAATTGCGTTTTTATTTCGATGCAAAAATCCGAATTCTGTTAGAGGTAAAAATTCACCTATGTTAAGTTTTTTTTGGTTTATGCACTTTTTTTCGAATTCTGCTCAGCGATTGAGGTGCTACACCCAAAAGACTCGAGATGTGTTTCAGTGGAATTTTCTGAATAAGGTCGGCAGGGTAGTCCTGTAGCAGTTTTCTGTACCTCGCTTCTGCTGTCATGGTTTTGGCTTCTTTGTAAAACACTTCTGAAAACTCCTGTATCTCATTCAGTATTTTTCGCATGAAAATATTCCAGCTGTTAAGCTTTTCAAGACGCAGGTATCCTTCTTTCGAACATTGCCAAATAATAGCATCTTCCAAAACCTGAATCCCTTCATTGGCGGGTTCCTGCTTTCTGAAACTTATTCTGGATGTGAATACAAATGGCGCAATGGTAAAAGTTTTAGTAATGTCTTCTCCGTCAACATGATAGAAAAACCGTATCAATCCACTTTCCAGAAACCAAAAATGTCTGCAAATCTGATCTTCTTCAAGAATGAATTCGTGCTTTTTGCATTCCTTTCTTTCAAATACGTTTTCAATCAGTTCCCAATCAGATTCGGAAACGGGTGTATATTTTTCTATGAAGGATTTGAATGCGAACACGACTTCTTTTGTTTATTTGTAAAGAATCATTTCTCAAGTAAGTAATTCCGTTTGGTGCTATAATTGTGCAAATACCCTCTTTTATTTGCTGTTTCCAAAAAAGAATGTTCAACAAGTGTCTCAATCAAGGCGTGTTTTATAAGAAATGGTTCTATTAAATTTTCAATTCTGTTTTTAGAAATACCAATTCGCTTACCGAATTCTATTAAATCAGTTTTACCGGCATGACCGTTTATTTTATATTTTTCACTTTGATAATCATCAGCAAATAAGCCTTTGTCTAATGCAAAGTCGGTGTCATCTACATGAAGCTTTGTGTTGACAAGATCATAAATAGGGCTTAGTAAGAAGTCGCCAGCTGGTGATTCCAGTAAGGAAAAGTTTTTTAAGTGTGCATCTCCATTCGAAAAGAGATAGTTGAAAAGAACAACGGAAAAGTATTTTTCAATTTCAACTCTCCAGGCTGGAACGTATTTTTGTATTAATAATCCTAGTTCTTCATAGCTATATTGATATTTAAAGTCCGATCCGGAATTGTCTATGGTTTTCCCGGCAAGTGATGCAAAATCTTCTTTTCCCCATTTACCACCGTCATTTTTTACATCAAATCTTTTTGTTATGTAAGCAGGTGTTCCGTCTTTGAAGAAAATAATTCCGTTTGTTGCCGTATTGATGTTATAAACCTGCTGGGCTATTTGCATGGTCAGGTGTTCATTGGCCGGTACTTGCGTGACTTTTTTCAAGTCTCTTGGAATTGGCTTTAATATGTATGTTCCTTGTTCATCCTTCTCTGTAAGTCGCAGATGGTTTTTATCAAGTATCATGCTTAACTTTTCCTGAACGCCTGAGAATGAGATTCTTTTTCTGTTTTCTATGAACAATGCAGCGACATCTTCGTTTTTTTGAGGTGATTCAAAAGGTAAAATATGCGAAACTTTTTTTCCGTTAAACATTTTACGCAGAAATACCGGGCTATATGTCGAGAATCCTTCCTTCAGAGTTCCGGGACAATATTTCAATTCTTTGTAATTCATCTTCGTTTAGTTTTTTAACAGTAACAGCTCCAATAGTGTCATTTTCTGCTGTATGCATTAGCAGTCCGAAACTATCATTTTCGTCTATTTTTAATTGACGGCTTTGTAATTTTTTATTTACACCCTCGCTTAACATATTAAAAAAAAATGGGAACAAAAATGAACCAATATACATTTGCCTTGTCTTGGGTAACGTTAAACTAATAGCGGGCTTTTGGCTATCAGCAAAATAGTCATCATTATAAGCAAAGATATAATTCTTGCTGTCGTTTTCGATTAATACTCCAGCATGGATTTTATTATAATAAACATTTACAGCTCTCATTTAATTTTGTTTTTTACTTCTGTTTGTATTTCCAATCCGAGAATTTCAGTGATTTTTAGCAACACTTTTATTGTAGGATTACCTTGTCCCCTTTCAACTTTATATAAGGTATTCACACTAATGTTTGCAAGTTCAGCTAAATACGGTTGGGTAATGCCCAGTATTTTTCTTCTTTCCTTGATGCTGTTACCGATTTCCTGTAATGACATTTTAATGTGATTTTAGTGCAAATATAATAAATTCGATTAATAAATTACGTAAAAATCACACAATAATGTGATATCATATATGTTTTAACAGTAAAATTACTTCTATTAATTATTCAACTTTCGCAAGTTCATTAAATCATTAAAAATGAGATAAAAAGCAGCATATTTATTTTGTCATGTTA
>JAFGWG010000202.1 GCA_016937255.1 Bacteroidales bacterium | reverse complement strand
CATCCCTTCGGGATTTTGGCGTAGTTGTTCTCGGGGATAGAATCATTTCATCCCTTCGGGATTTTGGCGTAGTTGTTCTCGGGGATATATAATATCACCCCTTCGGGGTTATTAAGGATTTCACAAATCTTCGTTTGTAAGTCCATCATGTATATTTATGGATATTCTACTTTTCTATCAGTCAGGAATTATGCTTTTAAGGTTTTCTCTTCAATTTTCATCATATATACCTGCATTTCAATGAGTTTTTCTAATGAAAGCAATAAATTTATTATTTTTATACAGTTTTGTTAGCAAAGCACCCAAATCATGAACCCCGAAGGGGTGAAATGATTGTAAACCAGAATATAAATAAACTAAAACCCCGAAGGGGTGACATAAAAACACAACTATGGCCGGCACATATTCCAAAGTCTATATCCAAATAGTATTTTCCGTAAAAGGCAAAGAAAACCTCCTTAGAAAGACATGGAGAGATGAGCTTTTTAAGTACATGGCGGGCATAGTTGCCAATAAAGGTCACAAGTCCATCATTGTCAATGGTGTTGGAGATCATGTTCATTTGTTCATCGGTTTGAAACCTGCCATGGCCATTTCTGACTTGGTTAGAGACATCAAAAACAACTCTTCAAACTTTATCAATAAAAAAAGTCTTGTTCCCGGTCGTTTCTCCTGGCAGGAAGGCTTCGGGGCTTTTTCATATGCAGAGTCTCAGATAGAAAATGTGTACAATTATATCCAAAATCAGGAGCAACATCACTCAAAGAAATCTTTCAAAGATGAATACCTGGAGTTTCTGGAAGAATTTCAAGTGGAGTATGAGGAAAAATACCTTTTTGATTGGATATAATGCCACCCCTTCGGGGTTTTGAAGAATCATTTCACCCCTTCGGGGTTTAGGCTTTCTAGTTCTTTGAGATAGAATAATGTCAGCCCTTCGGGCTTTTATAATTGCACTTCGTCTAATATTATCAGCCTTTCAGACTTTTTGATTGCGTTTCTTCTATTATTTCACCCCTACAGGCTTTTTGATTGCGTTTCTTCTATTATTTCAGCCCTTCGGGCCTTTTCACAGCATATTAATTTACATCTTACATTCAAGCTGGAATACTTAGTAATCAAAAGGCAAGTCAAAATGCCTATAAGATCTATATTGAAGATTATCCAGTAGAAGTTGCCGCCAACGCAATCATTTGCGTGATACACCAGACCAATTATCTAATTGATCAACTCAAGCGAAAGCTTGAAAAGATGTATCTGGAGAACGGTGGGATTGGTGAAAACATGTACAAAGCCAGAAGAAACTTCAAAAAAGGAAACCAGTAATCGTCTCACAAATACACTGATTAACAACTACTTCCAATTTGCTAATCAGCTAATTAGCCAATTCGCTAATTATCCAGTGTTTTTGTACCTTTGCACTATGAAATCAATGGAAGCCATAAGGGCGGAATTTCCCATACTTAGCCGAACGGTGAATAATAAACCGTTGATCTATTTTGACAATGCCGCCAGCACCCAAAAACCACTTTCTGTAATTGAAGCTATTGACCACTATTACAGATTCCAAAACAGCAACGTGCATCGTGGCGTTCATCAGCTAGCCAATGAAGCTACAATTGCTTATGAAGGTGTACGCGATCAAGTGCAAAACTTCATTAATGCACGAAGTCGAAGTGAAATCATTTTCACACGTGGTACCACAGAAAGCATGAACTTATTGGCGCATTCTTTTGGTGCTTTGCTTCATGATGGCGACAATATCATTCTTACTATGATGGAGCACCATAGCAATATAGTGCCCTGGCAATTATTAGCACGAAACAAGAAGATTAATATTAAAGTTGCCAATATTCATAAGAACGGCGAATTGGATATCGATCATCTAATCAGCCTGATGGATGAAAAAACAAAACTTGTCAGCGTTACTCATGTCAGCAATGTTCTTGGAACCATTAACCCGGTGAAAGAAATTATCTACGAAGCACATAAGCGTGATATTCCAGTAGCTATAGACGGTGCACAAGCCATTGCACATATTCCGGTTAACGTTCAGGCTCTCGATTGCGATTTTTACGTGTTTTCCGGCCATAAGATGTACGCACCAATGGGAATCGGCATTTTATACGGAAAAGAAAAGTGGCTGGAGCAAATGCCTCCTTATCAAGGTGGTGGCGAAATGATTAAAAACGTTTCTTTCGATGGAACCACTTTCAATGAACTTCCATATAAGTTTGAAGCCGGTACTCCCAACGTTGGAGATGCCATCGGACTGGGAAAAGCCATTGAGTTTTTGCAAGGATTCAGCTTCACTGAAATAATTGAGCACGAAGTGGCTATGACAAAGAAAATTACTGATATACTGAAAGATACCGGCGATGTTACATTTTATGGCACATCTGAAAATAAAGTTGGTGTGGTATCATTCCTAATGAACAATATCCACCCATACGATGCCGGCACATTTCTCGATAAAATGGGAATTGCCATTCGTACCGGAACCCATTGCGCAGAACCGCTCATGAAGCATCTTGGCATTATGGGCACCATGCGTGCTTCGTTCTCAATCTACAACACGGAAGAGGAATTAGACACCTTCGCCGTAGCCATACAAACAATTAAAAGCATTTTTGAATAATGAAAATACAGGAAAAAGCCAATACCGTTGCAGAGGAATTTGCCGTTTTTGATGACTGGCTCGACAAATACAATCACATCATTGAATTGGGAAAAGATCTTCCTGCATACAATGAAAAGCTGAAAGCACCTCAGTATCTCATTAGTGGTTGTCAGTCTCAAGTTTGGATTCATGCCAGCTTTGAAAACGGTCTTGTACATTTTGAAGGTGATAGCGATGCACTGATTACCAAAGGAATAGCTGCAATTCTTATTCGTGTAATGTCTGGCTCAACGCCCGATGAAATACTAGACAACGACATGAGTTTTATTGATGGAATCGGTTTACGAGAGCACTTATCTCCTACCCGTTCCAACGGACTCAATGGTATGATTAAGCAAATGAAATTATATGCCATGGCATTCAAAGCCAAAGAACAAATTAAAAAATAGACTATGGATCAGGAAGTTTTAAGAAACAGTATCATCGAAGCTATAAAAACAGTTTATGACCCTGAAATTCCGGCAAATATATGGGATATGGGCATGATTTACGAAATCAATATCAGCGAAGACAATAGTGTTAAAATCCTAATGACTGTTACTGCTCCTAATTGTCCTGTTGCCGATTCGTTACCGGTGGAAGTTAGAGAAACCGTTGAAATTCTTGACGATGTAAAAAGTGTTTGGGTAGAACTTACATTCGATCCGCCTTGGACTCCGGACCTAATGTCTGAAGAAGCGAAATTCGATCTCGGTATGTTATAAGATTTTCATTTTGAAAAAGCTCTTCCCTTTTCTTTTTATCGCATTGATTTTTCTTGGTCTTTTCATGCTGAGCAAGCCCTATCGGCAATCTGAGCTTAGTCGTGAAAACACAGCCCATATTTTTATGCTCACAAGTCTGGAATTGTTTCAGCAAGATGGAATTGCACATTATCACTTTGCTGCTGTTCAAACTTTTCAAGAGGCAGATTCACTTAAGAAACACTATTATGCCCGTTTGGTAGATGCAAATAATAACAATTATTATGTCTCTCACCCACCCCTTGCATTCATTGCCAATCACTATATAATCAAGATTTTAGGGTTAAATATCAGCGATAGAACCTTAAAAAATATAGCCTTTATCTTACTATTACTTGGCGCATTAATGATCTATTTCACAGCCAGACTTTCCACACATAGCAAAACGGAGGTATGGTCTATATTCGGAGCTTTGGTTGCAATGGCAGTTTATGCTTTTAACCCGGTCAATCTTTACGCACATATCTATCACAATTTCAGCGAGATATGGGGACAATTCTTTTTAATCTCTTCCCTCTTATCCATGCTGATGTTTTTCAGAAGCAATAATACCAGACTCTCGTTAATTTTGTTTGGAATTTCTGTTTTTGCGCTTACTTATACCGACTGGATGGGCTTTACTTTTCTTGTAGCAGCAGCACTTCTATTTATCAAAGATCGCAGAAAGAAATATATTAAACGCCTGATATTCACAGGTTTTATTGGTGTTTTAGCAGCAGGAGTACTCACTTTTTGGCAATATTATAGCATTGGCGAGTTCGAAGCATTATATCGTGCTATTGGCATTCGATTTGTTGAGCGCAGTGGTTTCTTTGGACAGCAATATACAGATATGGGCTACAGCTGGTTCAATAGCGAAACGTGGTTGCTCTTTCTCATGCAAATCCATAATGTACTAATGGGTCCGGGCTATATCGTTATAGCACTGGTGCTCATAAAATTCATCTTTTTCAGTAAAGAGAAATTCTCTTATGGTAAGTCCATGTGGATAGCATTATTAAGTGCCGGGCTATTCGCTCTTGCTGTTTTCAGTGCCACGGCAAGTCACTATATTTACATGGCCAGATTTACTCCATTCCTTGCTCTTTTAGCTGCAAATATAACTGTGAATACACTTGAGGTTATAAAACATAAGAAATTATTAATCAGTATTTTAATAGTTATATTACCGATTTCACTATTTCTGAGTATGCGTGAATTAAAAAGCAGAGCAATTCAACCCGATAATAAGCAAATTATGTTGGATAAAATGGCTAAAGAAATTCAAGAATCCGGGCAACATGAGCTGAAATTATCCAGTGATTTGGAAGAACGTGATATCATTTATCTTTCTTATAAAGCTAAAATGAATTTGGTTTGGAATAAAGGAGACGCAGATTGACACCGATTCTCTAAAGCAACAACCCGTTCAAATCGTCCTTTGTGTTAAGGGCTGTCGAAAAGCATGCTTGCCCATACTCCATGACCCTCATTGCTTTGGGACAATGGAACATAGAATTTGCTATGCAGATGATGATTTCCTAAAAACCTTCAAACAATTTTCCTATTTTTGCTTATCACAAACCCCAAAAATCATGGAATTCAATAATATCCGACTGCTCGTTAAAGATTTCGATACCTGTTTTAAGTTTTATGCTGAAGATTTAGGGCTAAATGTCACTTGGGGAAAACCCGGCGGCGAATATGCCAGCTTTGATATTGGATTACCCTCGGGACTGGCTATCTTCAAGTCAGATTTAATGGCCCATGCATTAGGAAATTTTGAGAAAGAATTGCCTGCAGATCATCGCGAAAAAATGGTCATTGTCATTAAAGTCGATAGCGTAGATGACACTTATGAAAAACTAAAAGACAAGAATATACATTTTATCACTGAGCCCAAAGACATGAGTGGTTGGGGAATGCGCACTGCACATTTCAGAGATCCGGAAGGCAATCTATTAGAAATCTTTTCTGAACTCCCTATGAATCAATGGGATGATGATTTGAGAGAAGAGGCGGAGTCGCTATAAGGATAATAATGCTCTGTCAATACTTCGACAGCTGAGCAAAACAAAAAATTTAAGAGTCAAAGACAATTAGCACTTCTTTGTGTCCTAAAACTTTGTGTTCTTCGAGGGCTTTGTGGGAAACAACAAAAGATTATTTCTTCTTCTGCACCGAGTATCCAAACTTCCCTGCCTTATCACCTTGTTCGTAGTAGCCACCATGGTTATAACTTACCAATCCGGCATTTTCAAGATCAAACTTTTTAGTTCTTGGGTTAAAAAAGCGATCATCAGCAATAGAGTTAATTACTTCTGCCACAAACATATGATGTGAGCCAAGCTCAATAATCTGAGTCACTTTGCATTCCAGCGACATGGGGCTTTCAGCAATTATAGGGCAAGGCACATCTACCCCGGGAATTGGGGTAAGTCGCACCGTTTTAAACTTATCCATATCTCTTCCCGATTTCACTCCGCAGAAATCTGCAGCTTTCAGCAAAGGCTGGTTCACCAAATTAATGGTAAATGCCATATGCTTCTTTATCAGGTCATATGAGTAGCGCTCGGGACGAACAGAAATAGATACCATTGGCGGGGTATTATTTATCGTACCTGTCCACGCAATAGTAATAATATTATAGCCGTCTTCTTCGCTGCCGCATGTTACCATCACCACTGGGAGTGGATATAACATGTTTCCGGGCTTCCAAATCTTCTTTCCTTCTATCATTCTGTCATATTTCGTGCATCTCCAACCGGAATTTTCTCCCCTTTTAAGAATGCTATAATAAAAGCATCGGGGAAAGATTCGGCAAGACCATTTTTCAATGTCAAAGCTGAGTTATAATCGCTAAATGAACCTACAGTGTACAAGGTTCTGTCATGGTCTTTATATGTACTAACATCCTGTCCTGCACTGGCAATAAGTGCATCAATTTCTGCCTGAGCTACATCTTTATCAAAAGCACCAATTTGTACCATAAATACAGGCTTATTGTCGGTTGCATTTTCTCTGTCAGGTCTCAAATTTTCGCTTTGCGGTCCCAGTGATCCACCAAACTGAACGCCTTCACCATTCAATCGATTGGCTTCTGCCTGTGTAATCTTCTTACCCTGATAGAGAATCACCACAAATGCATCGGGAACACCTGCTGTACGCACCTGATTACGAGCGGTTAATGCCTGATTATAATCACCATAAACTCCCGCATAATAACGGTAATATCCATTGGCCATAATTTCTTCTACCAAAGGACTAATACCAAATAATCGCTCAGTATTTCTCGTAGTGGCATAAACCCCAACTTGCACAGAATATACCAAGCCATTAACATCCGCCATTTCATATTTATCCTCAGTGGCTGTCGCATTATTTCCATTATTTGCGATAGGATTGGTATTTGCATTTTCGTCGGCTACTGCCCCGCCCTGTTCAAGCCTTCTAGCTTCGTATACTGGAACACGCTTTCCATCATAATACGCAACGACAAATGCATCAGGATAGCCAATCGGGCGTACTCTATTGCGCTCAGCCCAGGCAGTATTGAAACTCGTAAAATACCCTGTCAAATAACGATACCAAGGGTCACCAAAATCTTCAACTACTTCATCAAGATTACCAAAATATTGTGCAGGATCTACTGTTCGCCGAGAGGCTGCAATCTGTACTCGGTAATAAAGGGCCTTAGTATTAGAATCATTATTTGTATTATTCGCATTATCGTTATTGGTATTATTGGTATTATTGTTATTGTCGTTATTGGTATTATTCGTATTGTCGTTATTGGTATTATTGGTATTGTCGTTATTGGTATTATTCGTATTGTCGTTGTTGGTACTATTGGTATTGTCGTTGTTGGTATTATTGGTATTGTCGTTGGTGGTATTATTGGTATTGTCGTTGGTGTTTGTATTATCGTTAGTATTAGTATTGTTGGTATTGTCGTTGTTGTTTGTATTATCGTTAGTATTAGTATTGTTGGTATTGTCGTTGTTGTTCATCGCAACGTCATTACCATAATCATTGAGCATATTGCGATTGTTCATGTAGGCATCGCTCAGATCCGAAAGATTCATAGCCATATCATTTTCCAACTGAATCGCTTCAATGGTAATCATCTTTTCTGGTGAATATATGCCAGCATCCGCCAGAGTTTTCTCTTGCATATCAAGCGCCCTTAATTCAAGCTGACGAGCCTGATTGAGAAGGTTTTGCTTTTTTTCAAAATCATTTTCATTGAATGCCTCACTACGAAGACGACGTGCTTCAATCATCAACTGAGAAGCATCTGTCATTACCCAAGTACCATCATTCTGATTTTCAGCAATCAACACATTATTGTTCTCATATCTTGAATTGCTCCAAATACCATAAATATCGGTTGCCGCCAGATAATGCATACGGGCTGCATCGTTGTATAACTGTGACTGCTCATTATACTGTTGCTTCAGATTCGGATCATTGGTATTTAGCGCCAGTTGACGAAGACTATCCGATTTCAATAATTTATTGGCATACTGATTCATATGCCACGATGCCATGGCTCCCGGAGCAATAGTCTGCATGGTATCCGGCTTATCGATATTATTGAGATTCAAATTATTGTCAGCATTACGGGCATATGCATCAGACTCAGCCATATATGCCTTCATTGTGCTCGTAAGTGCATCTATTTCCTGCTGAATTTCATCGGCTTGATCAGGATTTTGCTTCTGCAATTTTTTTAATGAAGCAATACGAATCATTATACTTTCTGCGCCTTTATTATAATACTCAGACTGAATAAGATCTTGATAATTAGACAATTCAGTCGCAGAGTATCCAGATTCATTAATGTTGGTGTTTTCATTATACCAAGATTCAGGACCATTAGAATTACTATTATCTACACTTGCAGTATTATTATTGTTCGAGTCATTATTTGAATTATTGTTGGCATTGTTATCATTATTGGAATTGTTATTCGTATTGTTGTTTGAGTGGTTATTGGAGTTATTGTCAATATTATTACCGGTACTATTGTTCATTGCGACCAAGTCATTCATAATATTCTTTTCCGGGCCTTTTAAAACATCATCAGATCCCATATCGGCAACAAGGTCCCAACTTGAAGACATATCAGCCAGTTTTTCGTCAGACATAGAATTTATTGATTCAGAAAACTCATTATAGTACTGATTTTTTGCTTTGATGGCTGCCAACGAATCATTCAAATTAAGAATATTCGATTCCAAAACCACTATCTGATTCACTAAATCATTTTTTCTGACCTCTAGTGGCAGTTTATCATTTCTAAGTTTTTCTTTCTTTGCATCAGACCGAGCCTTTTCAATTTTGTCGTCGATTTCGGCTAATTCCTTATCAAGAGCCAATTTCTCATTTTGAAGCTCTACCAGACGATCATCTTCATTTTTAATGGCAGTTTGTACATCAATAGTCATCATATCTAATGATGAAGTATTCTCGTTGGCATTTCGAAGGTTAGCAATCTTTTCATTGCTTTTATCAAGCTGTGAATAAACCAAAGAAGAATCTGTAGAAGCAGGGAAACTGCCAGTTTCATTACTCAAATCAGTGAGTTCAGAAATCAATGCATCAGTTTTCTGCAGTTTATTCAAAGATTCACTATATAAATCACTTAAAATATCAAGCTGATTATAAAGGTCTTTGGTAATTGATTCTAGTGTATTCAAGTCATCAATATCCTGCTGAGTTGGATTATTACCAACTAAGTTTTGCTTATTTTTCCAGTCATTAAGACGTGTATTATACAAACTATTCTTCTGAGCATACATTAATGCCAAAGCATCACTTTCCTTTTGCTGACGGTTGCGCTCATTGTTTAACGAATCAACTTTAGAATCAATCATGTTCACGACATTATTGCGATGATTATCAGCCGTTAGATTATTGGTATTATCATTACTATTGTTATTATTGGTCAGATTATTCACATTATTGTTATTTGCATTGTTGTCATTATTGCCATTTGAATTTGTATCATTATTTGCATTGTTATTATCAGCATTATTGGTATTGTTGTTATAGTCGTTATTAGTGTTATCGTTTGTGTTATTATCGTTGTTATTGCTATTATTATTTATATCATTATTCGTATTATTTGAGTCATTATTATTTGTGTTATTCGTATTATTATCATTTGAATTATTGTTGTTTGAGTTGTTGTTATCAGCGAGTTCATTGTTATCAACTACAGCAAGTATTTCATTATTAACATTTTGTCTACTTTCAACAGTATTCAGTAAATCATTATAAGCCGCTTTATCATCAACCAACTGAGACTTTGTGTTTGCCACTTCATTTCGTAAATTTCTGGCTTCAGTTCTCAGCGAATCTGCTGCATCCAGATATTGCTGTTTTAATTCGTTGTAATTACTTAGAGCCGCTTCATTCTCATACTGTGCAGCTTCTTGATCTAAACGTCCGGCTTGCTTTTCTTTATCAATTATATCTTTTTCCGCACGGGCAATATCACTTTGCATTGCACTTACATAATCTTGATCTGCCTGAATGCGTTTTTTCGCCTCTACAATTTCTATTTTAAATGTATCAATATCATCGATCAGTCTTTTCAAAAGAACCACACTGGTATCAAGTTTTTGTGATTCTGCAAGTTGTTGAATATAACCTGCTTTATCCTGTATAGTCTCCATTACTTTTGCCTGATTTATTGCAGCTTGATCATACTGATTATACATTTGCATGGCGATATCCGATTCATCCATCAAATTCTCACTACTTTTTGCAAGTTCAACAGCTTCTGCCATTAGCTTCTTCCGCTCATTTGGGTCAGTAGTATTTAATGCCTGGTCGTATAATTCGCTGCTCCTTTGATTTTGTGCTACCGCTTCACGTTTTTTGCGATCTGCAATATTCAACGACTCATCGCGAAGTTTTCTAAAATTAAGCATGTCCTGCTCAGCTGAATTGACATGTCCAAAAGTTATATCAATAACATCATTTTCCGTAGGATTAGCAGGCAAATTGTATTTAAGATTATCTTGTGCATTGGCTAAAGCATCTCGATCTACCGTGTCAATTTGCATTTCCTCGTTTGAATTCACATCCAATGATGCTTTACTGCGAATTTTTTCAAGTGTTTTCAGATAATCAGGATTATCGTAGTCAATCTCACTGGCAGCGATCATATCTGTATTCAACGTCTCTATGTCCTCAATCTTTTTGTCGATACGCACCAAATACACCATAATTCGACCGTCGTTGCTATTTCGAAATGATGAAAACCACGCATATCGCTGACTTGGATCGGTTATAAAAAGAATATCATCGAAGGGAGTATTAATTGCAAAATCAATATTTTCGGGACTTGACCAATCATTTTTTATTGAATCAAATACTGAACGAAAAATATCGTAGCCGCCCATACTATTATGGCCTTTCGAGCAGAAATACAATGTTCTTCCATCGGGAAGCAAGTAAGGGAAATCTTCGTCGAATTGAGTATTAATAGTTGCACTCAGTTTTTCTGGTTCGGTCCAAGTTCCATTAATCCTTTTATATGAACGATAAATATCCTTATTTGCGTCTTTCTTTTTATCACCTAAACTACTATAATACACAACACTATGTGTATCACTAAAGAATACAAGTTGCATTTCGTCTGATTTTCGATCAAGCTTACTTTGCAAAAATTCGGGTTTTGGAATTAGATTTCCGCCAAAACGTGTCAGATCATAAGACCGGAAAAAATTACTATAGCCAACTTCATATTTCTTCAAAACAATTAAATCGCTGATATCATTCAACAATACAATTCCATTATTACACATTTGCATGCGTATTTCTGTTTTTTTATAGTAGGGATTTTTCCTATTGATTCTTAGCTTAAATGTAGTAAATGCTCTAATCGCCTCCCCAAATCGATAGGCTTGATGATAGGCTACTCCCAAATAATAATAAACCATTATGGCGTCCTCTCCTTCCAAATTTCCAACACCTAATTCCATATAATGCAGAGGTTTTTCTGTATCTCTACGATCGGAATAAAGCATACAAACGCCAAAACGATAAGAATAAAAAGGGTCTTTACGATGAATACTAAGTAATTGAGAATATAAGGGGTAGGCTTCATTATATTTTTCAGCCTGAAAAAGTTTATCCGCTTCCTGAATAACCTGCTCGTCATCGCCTACATCAGATTGAGCATAAAGCAGTTGCGGGCTTACCAAAAATATAAAAGCAAGCTGCATTGCGAAGAATATATTTCGAATGACAGGCAAAGTGGGTATTTCTAGTTTATAATCCTTAGTCTTTATACTCTAAAATTAAGTTTTTGTTACTCAAAGATAATGATTCAATCGACAATGATATTCCATAAGGGCAAGATATATTTTTTGGGGTTGAGATGTTTTTTTGGAAAGTTTGAAGTGGGAAAAATAGAAATACACAAATTATTAATGACTATCCGTTTTCATACCTAAAACTATTATACCACTGTGTATCAATACATATAGCAAGCAATTCACTAAAAAGATCCTTTTTATGAGATGAGGTTTTAAAACTAAACTCATTTAGATAATTCTGTAAATATTGTTCAGAAATATTATGGTGAATACCATTAATCACACGGCGAAAATTACTTACCAAGGTTCTGCCCCAATGTAATTTATCTTTCTCATAATCAACAGGATGAAACTGTCGCATGATCGACATTTTATTGTTAATAGTTCTGAAAGTACTTAATCCCTTATCTGGGAATTTCCCTTTTTCTTTTGTTTCATACTTAACCAGGCATTCATTTTTCCCTAATTCAGGAACTACAAAAGCATACACGTG
Organism: Bacteroidales bacterium; assembly: GCA_016937255.1. Taxonomy (GTDB): domain Bacteria; phylum Bacteroidota; class Bacteroidia; order Bacteroidales; family DTU049; genus BM518. The sequence goes on along the minus strand of JAFGWG010000202.1, from coordinate 24,134 downwards.
TTTAAAAGCCGTTTTTCGAAGCGATTTTAAAACTGGCTTTTGGGGAGGTGTAATGCTTATAAACAATTCTACTTCCCTTGCTTTTCTTATATCCTTTTTTTGTCCTGGCTTGGTCAGTGTACGATCACTCTCCAATGACTTCCTTGTCATTGTAATTATCTTCGAACTAACCATTTCAATATTACCAAAAAGAATCTGTTTCTCATCAAATTGTCCAATTGAAGCTCTTATTTTATGCATCATAGCCCAAATTGGTTCATACCGCTTGTGTCCTAAAATTCGTTGCATCTCCAAAGCGGAAAAACTCTTTTTTGTCAATGTCATAAAATACATTGATGTAATCCAATAATGAAAAGGTAATTTACTACTTTCCATAACAGTACCACTTCTCAAAGTAGTTCTATACCTGCACTTTTTACAATCGTGCGACCTATACCGTACATTGAAATAATGATCCTTGCTTCCGCACTTCGGACAAACAACTCCCTTATCCTCTTTTACCTTACGAACAAGATCTATACATGCATTTTCATCTATAAGGAAATTACCAAATTCTTTGATGTTCATATAATTAGAATTTAATTTGTAAAAATAGTAAAAAAACGGATACACATTAAATGGTGCAATATTTTCAATAATTACATCACCCACTCCACAAAATTTCGTTATTTTGCTCTATGAAAATCAGTATCGATTATAAATCGGGATTCTGTTTCGGGGTAACTGCCGCCATTGAAGCTGCTGAAGAGGAACTTAGAGTCAATGAAGTGCTATATTGCTTGGGCGACTTAGTTCATAACTCGGTTGAAATGAATCGATTAGCTGACATGGGATTGAAAGTAATTTCTTATGAGGAAATGAAAGAACTCAAAAATGAGAAAATCCTAATCAGAGCTCATGGGGAACCACCATCAACTTATGAATTGGCACAAAAAAATAATCTTGAAGTTCTCGATTTCACCTGCCCAGTAGTTCTAAAACTCCAACAAAGAGTTCACACAGCTTGGCTTGAAGCTGAGAAAATTGGCGGACAACTGGTAATTTATGGAAAGCCAGGTCATGCTGAAGTCATTGGCTTAAACGGACAAACCAAAAATAAAGCACTGGTACTCAGCTCATCTGAAGATGTTCATCTAATCGATTGCAAGAAACCTATTGTGCTATTTTCTCAAACGACCAAAGATGAAAAAGGCTTTTATGAAATTGCAGATAAGTTGAAAAATTATATGAATGATGAAGGTTTAAATCCAGATGAAAACCTGAAAGTTCATAATTCCATTTGCAAACTTGTATCAGAACGAGTACCTCAATTGCAGCAATTTGCAGCAGAACATGATGTGATTATATTTGTGAGTGGCAAAAAAAGCTCAAATGGCAATTATCTCTATAGTATTTGTAAAGAAGTGAATGATAATTCCTTTTTTATTAGCTCAAATCAAGAAATTGATTTTCAATGGTTTAATAATGTTAATTCTGTTGGAATATGTGGTGCTACGTCTACTCCAATGTGGTTAATGAAAGAAATTGCCGATTTTATTGAGAAAAGTGCCAATTGAGCAGCGTTAGAAACATGGATTATTCATTAGTTTTTGAAAATTTTATACGCATTTTCATGGCTAATCCTTATTTTTGACCAAGAATCACTTAGTTATGAAGCAATTTATATTACCTATTACTCTAATTTTCATCCTTTTATCTTGCGGTGGAAGCAAAAAAACCGATTTCAGTACTTTAAGTAGTGATTTTTGGTATTCTGCCACCATGCCCAATGGCAGCAATCTGTATTTACTATTTAACGAAAAAGGTATTAATAAGGCTTCTGGACAGTGTTTTTATGCAAGCGATAATGCTCTTGTGCAAGATGGCAGCTTTGAAATCAGAAACTCCAATGAACTTATAATAAAAGTTTCAGAGGAGGAAACCATTTATAAAGGAAAATTTGATGTAGGTACCGACAGCCTAGTTTTTCAAATGAGAATACCGGAAAAAACGGATATCACATTTATTGCAATAAAAACATATTCTCTTCAAGGAAATCCGAATCGTTATCAAAAAGAAATATTCGATGATGTTGATCGCAAAACAGTAAAATACGGCAAAGCAAAAGGGTTCTATTCCACAAAAAAGGTCAAAGACATGAATTCGGAGTCTTATCCGGATATCATTATGAGTGTTACAAAAAGTATCGCAAAGAACCTTTTCTCTGAACAAATCAGCCTTAACTTGGATATTTATCAGCCAAAAGGCGATAGTTCAAAATATCGTCCACTAATTATGCTGATACATGGCGGTGCTTTTATTGTTGGAGATAAACAAGATGATTTTCAGGTGCGCCTTGCAAAATATTATGCAAAAATGGGTTATGTAGTAGCCAGCATCAATTACCGCATGGGCTATGTTTTTCTACCCGGAGCATACGGAAATATGGAACGCTGCATTTATAAAGCAGTTCAAGATTCGCGGGCTGCCATACGGTATATGATTCATCATAAACATGAATATCGCATTGACCCTGATAAAATCTTTGTTGCCGGTAATAGTGCAGGTGGGTTTATTGCGCTGAAAACTGCATTTATGAGCGATGAAGAAGCTTATGAAAGCACAAAAGCTAATCTATTTTTATTTTACGAAGATCTAGGATGCCTCGATTGCTCTACCAATGATTATAAAGAAAAAATTAAAATAGATGCTGTTGTCAATATGTGGGGAGCACTTACTGATATCAATTTAATTGATGAAAATGAGCAGATCCCTACCCTGCTGATTCATGGCGATAGCGATCGCATTGTTCCTTACGAGTATGATTTCCCCTTTAGGAATGTTAGTGAAGAATATTCCACTTTCTTTGTAAAAAAAGTCTACGGCTCTAAACCCATTTTTGAGAAACTTCAGGAATATGGAATCCCTTCGAAACTCATTACTATTGAAAGAGGTTCACACGAACCTCAATTTGATGAAAAAAATCAATATACCCACTCTCAAGAAATTATTCAGGATGCCATTATGAATTTTCTGTATGAGAGACTTTGCGGAGATAGCATCGTCATTAGTGGCACACTAAAAATAGACAATGAAACAAAAGTTGCAAATTATTCTGTAAATACATCTGATAAATATAAAGTGCAATGGATTGTTGAGGGAGGTATTGCAATTCCTCTAAATAAATCGAACTCTGAAGTCAAAATTTTTTGGTTAAAAAGTTCCCCTCAATACAGCATTAAACTTAAAATAAAAAGTAAAAACGATATATTGATTGAATCCAAAACATTGAATATTTCGTTAATTCAATAAAAAATCTTGTATTTTTACATTTAATATGAGAAAACTTATTCTAATAATAACACTATTTATTCCCTTTCTGTCTTTAGCACAGCAAAGTCCTGCTAAGCTGAATGAAGCAGCCGTTAATGAACGTAAATTTAACCCACAACATAGTTTTGTTCTTGCCAATAATGCCTATCAGCTTGCGCTTGAGCAAAACGACAGCATGCAAATTGCATTAAGCCTCAAAAATATGGGTGTCGCTATGTTTTTCAATGCAGCATTTGATAGTGCTACTGTTTTTCTAAAAAAAAGCCTCGAATACTATACTATACTTAACGATTCCATTGGAATGTCGGCCGCTGCAAATAATATAGGACTTGCATATAAAAACATGGGCGCAATAGATAATGCAGAAAAATATTTCAAGCAAAGTCTTGAAATAGATTATTTGCTCAAAGATACTGCCGGCATGGCCTATGGACTGAATAATATAGGTCTGGTATATCAAATAAAAGGTATGCAAAAGGAAGCAGCAGAAATGTACTTAAAATCTGCAGAAATTGAATTGTATTACGACAATGAATACGGTGCTGCTCTTGACTGGGTAAATGTAGGCGTAGTGCTTGCTGAGTTACAAGAATTTGAGAAAAGTAATACGTATTTGAATAAAGCACTTGGTGTTTTCATAGAATACGATGATCCTTTTTCTGAAGCCAGAGCACTAAGTAATATTGGCGACAATTACACAGAAATGGGCTTCTATGATAAAGCTGAGAAGAATATTCGAAAATCCATACAGATTAGAGAAGAATACAAAGACTGGAGTGGGCTGAGCAGCAGCTATTTACACATGGCAACACTATATCAGACCATGCAAATGAATGATAGTGCAGATTTCTACCTTTTTAAGAGTATTAATTTGTGTATGGAAACTGACAATTATCGCGTTGCCGTGCTCGCTTTGCTTGAAAAAGGTCGTTTACTGAGTACAATGCAAGAGTTTGAAGAAAGTAACGATTATCTTCTGAATGCGTTGGAATTGGCGCAAAACATGGAATACGAACCCATACTCAACGATATTTTATCTATTCTCTCCTCCAATTATGGCGAACTTGGAATGTATGAAGAAGCCTGGAAATATGAAAAAATGCTGTCGGAACGTAGTTTAAACTATGTAGAGAAAGATGAAATTCAAAATAATATACCCGAGCAAAACCCCGAAACCGAAAGCAATGCCCTTTTCAGCATACAAAATATCATCATTGGAATATTGGCAGCACTTTCTGCTATATTGCTGGTTTTGTTGATGGTGAGACGAAAATAAATACATAAAATATGAAACAAATTATTTTCTCACTTTTGGCATTTGCATTTGTGGCAGTTTCTGCTCAAAGCAATAAAATTGGTATCAATTCCCAGTATCATGAAACTGATACAACACAGACATTTTCTTTATCGTATAAAAATAAAGATAAGTGTATTGAAAAACTTATTATTGGGATTGGAACGCCAAAAACCCAGACAACCGGAAAAATAGTCTGGAATAGTGTGATTATACCTGGTATTGATGAAAAAGTACAAATTGAATTAATGGATGGCATCTTTGAAATTAAAGAATCAAGTGCTATTTTCAGCCCTTTTTTAAACGAGGCTGACAAGACTAAAAAGCTACAAGAACTATCCAGTACAAAAATACGTATAATTGAAATTACTCTTCTTGATCAAAATGGAGATAACTTTGTGAACACCAAAGCTGAAACGTACCTGATTACTACATATTTAACTGGTATTTTGGAGGGTGTGGAGTAATTACAAAAAGAAGATGTTAAACCCTTACAACATTGAATCGTCGCGCAAGATTATTGCTTATGGGTGCAACATTCAATCGTTGTAAGTGGCAATGTATTTTACAACGCTTCAATGCATTTATGTCACGCTTTGCGTGAACATTAGCTTCAATGTTGGAAGGCTAAACCTCTTAAGATCTACCCGTCTTCACTGCCCGTTTCGCAAAGAAGCCCAAGAGTGTTTTTTCAAGACCATCTTGTATGTCAGCTTCTACATAATCAACACCATATTTTGGGCATTGTTCCTTAATATCGTGGGTAAGTTCAGCAAATTTTTTCTGATATAAATCTCTGATCTCGGCCGGGCGAACTTTTATGGTAGATTTATCTTCCAAATCAATGAAGCGATATGGTCTGTTATCATAATTAAAATGTTCTTCCCACTGGCGGTCTAGAATATGAAATAAAATTACTTCATGACCATTATGTTTGAAATGTTGCAATGCATTCAAAACATCTTTTGCGTTGTGGTTCACATCGAATAAATCGGTCATAATGATTACCATAGAACGCTTATGAATGCGCTCCGCAATCTGATGCATATTTGGTATAAGCACCGACTGAGCAGCTTCTTTTTCAGGCAAAGTACTTAAATGATTTTGCAGTATATTCATCAATACTTGATGATGAATGAAGGTTGATTTTGCATTGCTATGCTCCTCTAACTTATCGGTTACAATGCTAAGACCCACTGCATCGCGTTGTAAACGAAACAGATACATAAAAACTGCACTCAAAAAGACCGCAAACTGGTATTTCGACTGCATTTCCTCTGGTCGTGATTTAATATTGGGAAAAAGCATTGAGGCAGATCCGTCAACAATTAGACGGCAGCGCAAATTAGTTTCTTCTTCATAGCGCTTAACAAAAAGCTTTTCAGTTTTGCCAAAGAGTTTCCAATCGATATGGCGAATACTTTCACCAGGATTATACGCTCTGTGTTCAGAGAACTCGACCGAAAAACCATGAAAGGGGCTCTTATGAAGCCCCGTAATAAATCCTTCTACTACTTGCCTGGCTCGCAATCCAAGATAACCGAACTGCTGCAGACGTTTATCGTTAAGATCGATCAAAGCAGATTCTTCAGCTTTTCTTCCAACATACGTTTAGGAACTGCACCTACTTGCTTATCAACAACTTCACCGTTTTTGAAGAACAAAATTGTTGGAATATTGCGAATTCCAAACTGACCTGCTACTCCGGGGTTATGGTCAACATCGAGTTTACCCACTTTAACCTTCCCTTCGTATTCCTGGCCAAGTTCTTCGATGATTGGTCCAATCTGGCGGCAAGGGCCACACCACTCTGCCCAAAAATCAACAATAACCGGAATGTCGCTTTGCAAAACTTCTTTTTCAAACTCTGCATCTGTGAAATGAATTGCCATGATATTTGCTTTTAAGTTTTATTCTCTGACAAAATTAACTAAAATTCTCATTCAAAATTGTGCAAGTTTCAAAATCAATATGATTCTCATCATATTAAATATCGCTAATTTCCAAATCTGTCGCTTCTTTCAAAATGGTAACATCGGGCTCAAGTTTCTGAGAATAATGTGTGAATCCCTTCAGTATATTGTTCCGAATACTGTATGAGTTTATTTCAGGCAATTGCTTCAATTTATACAATCCATCTTTGCTCAATTTCAGAAATTCAGAACCCATTTGCAACGGACGGTCTTCTCCGTTTTCCTTCATAGCAAAAACCAATGGAATTTCTCCACTATTCAATTGCACAATATCGTGAACTGCATCCGTAAAAGGAGCAGAAATATCTTCGAGCGAGAGATAAGCCATAAAGCCAGAAACAGAATTATCGAATAGCTTAGCCAGAGGATAAATTTTCTGCATTTTTAGTTCTGGATTACCTTCGTTTTTCCCCCATTTTATAGGCTCCACTTTTGCATGGAAGAAGAGTTTACTTCCGTCTTTTATATCACCGGCAAATCGTTCATAATCATCGCGGAAAAACATAAAATCCTTTTCGCCTGAATAATCGAATAATTTAAAAACAAGGAATTTATTACCTTTTTTATCATAGCGTTCCTGACGATTTTTAATCACTCCAGAAAAAAGCACACTCTTATGCATCAAAGCATCTAGTCCATTATCTAATTCTTCAATGGTATGCGTTGACAATAATTTTACTGTACTCTCAAACTCATCAAGAGGGTGACCACTAATGTAAAAACCAGCAATTTCGAGCTCCATAGTCAATATATGGTCGAGTGCCCATTTTTCACATTCTGGTAAATCTATACTAGAAATGCTAATTTCTTCATTATCACCAAACAAAGAAGCCTGCATACTCGATTTACGTTCTTGCACCATGGCAGAATGCTTGATTAATTTTTCAAGAAAAAAGCTATCTTCTTCATGCTGACGGTAGAAAAACTGAGCCCTATGTGTATTCAAACTAAAAAATGCTCCTGTGGAAGCAAGCGACTCCAAAGCTCGTTTATTGACAACACGCAGAGAAATACGATTGAAAAAATCGTGAATATCTTTATATATACCATTTTCCTGACGTTCTTTTACAAGAGATTCTGAAGCCGATTCCCCTACATTTTTTAATGCGGCTAGTCCAAACCTGATTTCATTGTTTTTATTTACCGTAAATTTCTCTTCACTTTCATTGACATCAGGCCCAAGCACAGGCACGCCCATGCGCTTACAATCATTGATAAATGTAGTTATTTTATTTAAATCGTTAAGGTTATTACCAAGCACAGCCGACATATACTCTGCAGGGTAATTCGCTTTAAGGTAAGCTGTTTGATAAGCCAACACTGAATAAGCGGCTGAATGCGATTTATTAAAACCATATTCACCAAACTTGGCCATGGCCTCATAAATATGCTCTGCCAGTTTTTTATCGATACCATTTTGCTGCGCACCTTCAACAAATTCAGGTCTTAAGCGATCAATAATTGCATGCTTTTTCTTACCCATGGCTTTGCGCAATTCATCGGCTTTCCCCTTGCTAAAATTAGCCAGTTTTTGCGATAAAAGCATAATCTGCTCCTGAAAAATCATAATACCATAAGTATCCGACAGTATTTCCTCTGCCATAGGATGCGGATATTGAATTTCTTCCTTCCCATGCTTTCGTCTGATATAATTCGGAATATTATCCATTGGCCCCGGCCGATATAGGGCGTTCATGGCAATAAGGTCATTGATATCCGTGGGTTTCAGTTTTTTCAACCAAGTACGCATTCCTTCAGACTCAAACTGAAAAGTACCAACGGTTTCACCTTTCTGATACAATTCAAATGTTTTGGCATCATCAATAGGAATAAGATCCATATCAATGTCCTTCCCATGACGCTTTTTAACCAATTCCAGACAATCTTTAATAATGGTAAGAGTTTTCAAGCCAAGGAAGTCCATTTTAAGCATTCCGGCTTGTTCAACCATAGAACCTTCGAATTGCACAACGGGAAGATTACTACCCTCTTTATCTTTTTGTCTGGCAAGTGGAACAAAATGGTCGAGTGCTTCACGCCCGATAATAACTCCACAGGCATGAACTCCGGTATTACGAACATTTCCTTCAAGCACGATAGAAAGATCAAGAATTTTCTTTGCACTTTCGTTGTTATCGTATAAACTACGAAGGTCTTTACTTTCTTTCAACGCCTTTTCTATTGTAATTCCAGGCGTTTCGGGAATCAATTTTGCAATTTTATCAGCAAATGAGAGATCTTCACCAAATACTCGTGCCACATCACGCACAGAAGAGCGAGCAGCCAATTTACCCATGGTTACAATTTGAGCCACTTTATCGGCACCATATTTATCCACTACATAATTAATAACCTGATCGCGACCATAATCATCGAAATCTACATCAATATCAGGCATTGAAATACGATCGGGATTAAGAAAACGCTCAAATAGTAACTTATGTTTAATGGGATCGATATTGGTAATTTTAAGGCAATACGCAACAATTGAACCTGCTGCACTTCCCCGCCCCGGGCCAACCAAAACACCCATTTCCCTTGCTTTGGCAATAAAATCTTGTGTAATGAGAAAATATCCCGGGAAACCCATATTTTTAATCACTTCAAGCTCAAAATCAAGGCGCTCAGTAATCTCTTCAGTAATTTCTTCATAGCGAACCTTGGCTCCTTCATAGCTTAAATGTCTCAAATAAGCATTGTCATCTTCAAATTCAGAAGGGATATCAAAAACCGGCAAAACCACATCATGGTGCAACGTATAATCTTCAATTTTATCAACAATTTCCTGAGTATTTGATAATGCTTCCGGTGTATCTGAGAAAAGAGCTAACATTTCATCGTACGACTTCATATACTCATTTCCGGAGTATAATAAATCATCTTTATCCTCACTATGAGTATTAATTTTAATCAGGATTTTATGAGCTTCAAAGTCTTCTTTGCGAACAAAATGAACATCATTGGTAGCAATAAGTTTTACTCCACATTTTTGTGAAAGAACTTTCAACTTTTCATTGACTTCTTTCTGCTCCGTTAAACCATGATCCATCATTTCGAGGTAATAATCCTCCCCAAAAAGATTTTTATACCATTCAATCACTTTAATGGCTTCAGCTTCATTACCATTCATAAGCAGCTGAGCCACTTCCCCACCCAAACAAGCTGAAGAAGCAATAAGACCTTCTGCATGCTGAGACAATAAATCCTTATCAATTCGTGGAGTATAATAAAAGCCCTTAAGATTGGCCGCGGATATCAATTTTAATAAATTACGATAACCAGTCAGATTCTTGGCAAGCAAAATCAAATGATGACCACTGCGATCCTGTTTCCCTTTTTGATCACTCATTGATGTGCGCGCCACATAGGTCTCAACACCAATTATGGGTTTGATACCTTTGGCTTTAGCGACATTGAAAAAATCGAGAACACCATACATATTTCCATGATCGGTCACAGCTACAGATTCCATTCCCAATTCAATGGCACGATCCATCAGATTATTAATTTTTGAAGCGCCGTCGAGAACGGAGTAAACGGTATGTAGGTGTAAATGAGTAAATTTGGACATAATACTTGCTAATTCAGGCTTTTATTTTAACTTTGATAAAAATACATAATTTTACCGCTCAATCCGGAAGAATTTAATAACAAGGAATCAACAATTTGAAACGTATGAAAAACAGCAGCTTAAAATTTTTACTGATCATTTTACTAACACTTTCAGCATGTTCGGGTGACAGCAAGAAAAACTTTGGAACAGCATTATTCGAGAGTAATATTACGCATACCAAACGCATGCCAGACACTACTATTAATCTACCTTGTGGAGATAAAACCAGAGCTATTTACCTGCTTCCAGCAAAGTCTTTTATGGTAAAAGGGAATATTTTGCTTCTTCACGGTTGGAATCTTTCACCTTTAGGCTGGTGCGAGCAAACCACACTTTGTGATGAATTGCGCAATGCAGGTTACAATATCATTATTCCCGACATGGGTAAAAGCATGTATGCTTCTGAAGTGTATCCCGAAACCATGAACACTCTTGCAGACCAACCTTTGCGTCAGTGGCTTACAGAAGATGTTTTTGCTTTTCTAAACGATTCTTTGAATGTTTTGATCGGCACATCGAACAATTATCTGATTGGACTAAGCACTGGTGCTCGTGGCGCATTTGCCATTGGTCTTGAGCGTCCCGATCTATTTGATGCGGCTATAGTTTTAAGTGGCGATTACGATCAAACCCTAATGAAGGATGACAACCTAATGATCTATTTCTATGGCGATTACAGTGAATACCCCGAACGATGGGAAGGTAAAGATAATTTGCTGCGACGTGCTGAAGAATGGACCTTACCCATCTATATTGGCCATGCAGTTGAAGATCCCGTTGTACCTTTTTCACAATCAGATACATTATATGAAGTTCTCGATAAAATGGGACGTGTATATATGGAAGGCAATTTTCCAATGGAATTCGGCCACGATTATCAGTATTGGGAAAGCGAAACTGAGAATATTCTGAAATTTATTGAAGCAGTAGAAGCACAGAAAATGGCGGCTGAGGTGAATTGATTTATTAGACGCTGATGGGTTCTCGTAAAGATGCTAAAAACGCAAACACTATTATTTCTCGCGAATCTTGATGATTATTAAAAAATTAAAACAATTCCTACATCGTAATCAAATCTCCATCCAAATAATAAAGCTTTGTGGTAAAAACTGTTTCATCCAGATAGCTTAATGATATGAATATTTCCTCCCCTTTATATTCTATTCTATAGTTAAAACTCTGGGGATATGAGGTGTATGTTATAGTGTTTTCATCTATAAAATAAATCAAATCGTAATATTTGGTATAGCGAAGTCCATCATTCAAAACTGTTTGGGGATCTTCCTCCAAAACCACAATTATATTACCTGGACAATTATATACAGCAATATCAAGATTGGGATCAATTTGATTTCCAGCCAAAAAATAACTGGTGTCTAGTAAATCAAAATTTTCTTCTGGTATTATCAATCCAATGGCTGTTTTCCACGTTGCTAATGTGGGTGTAAGTTCCTTTGATCCCTGCGACCATGCCATAAGCGATATTAAAGAAAAAATAAGTATTCCTGACAGCTTTTTCATACATGTATTGTTTTCTTCAAATAATAAACGATTTTCAGGGGTAAAAGATTGTGATGCATAAATAAAAACGTAGAGACAATGCATGCCTTGTCTCTACGCATGAAATTAAATTTATAATTCGGTTAAACTGCCTCTAAAATATCCAGAACAAATTTCCAGAAACGCTCAACAGTGGCAATTTCCAAACGTTCATCAGGACTATGAGGCCCACGAATGGTTGGTCCTATAGAAACCATATCCAGTCCAGGGAATTTTTCGCTAAATAATCCACATTCGAGACCGGCATGTACGGCACGAACAATAGGATCGTAATTAAACTGTTTCTTAAACTGTTCAACAGAAACTTTCAAAATGGCTGAATTGGGATCAGGAGTCCAGCCAGGATAGCCATCACCAGATTCATACTTAAACCCACTTAATTCAAATACTGATGCCACCATACTACATATATTGTCTTTGGCAGATTCGATAGATGAACGCTGGCTAGTAGTTAACACCAACTGTCCGTTTTCCATTTTGATACTGGCCAGGTTGGTAGATGTTTCCACAAAACCTTCAATATCTTGCGACATAGCAATCACGCCATGTGGCATGGCATAAGCTGCTGCAATTAGCTTTTTAGCTGATGCTTCATCAATTACGTTTTCAGGGACAGTTATTTCTTTGGCTTCCAGCTTTACGCCTTTATCGCTGATTTTAAGTTCAGCTTGAACAGAAGCGTTCATTTCTTTTGCATCATTTAGCAGTGCAGTTGCATTATTATCATCAACTAGAATTACTGCTTGCGCTTCACGGGCAATGGCATTTCGCAGATTGCCGCCATCAATAGAGCTTAGGCGAATTCCATATTTGTGATCCATATCCCAAAGGAAACGAACGAGAATTTTATTGGCATTACCTCGTTTTTTCTCAATATCGTCGCCACTATGACCGCCCATAAGGCCAGAAACTTTAATCTGAATAGCTTTCATTCCCGCAGACACAGCTTCAGTTTGATACCCAATACGTCCAACAGTATCTTTACCACCAGCACAACCCATAAAAATTTCGCCTTCATCTTCGCTATCGAGGTTAAGCAAAATTTTACTTTTCAGCATATTACTTTTAAGTGCAAATGCTCCTGTGAGTCCGGTTTCTTCATCTACAGTAAATAAACATTCAATAGGACCATGATTAATATCTTTTGATGCAAGTAGTGCCATCTGTGTAGCCACGCCAATTCCATCATCCGCACCAAGAGTAGTTCCTTTAGCCTTTACCCATTCCCCATCAATATAGGGTTGAATGGCATCTTTGCTGAAATCGAACTCTACATCAGCATTTTTCTCACAAACCATATCTACGTGACTCTGTAAGGCAACCGAAGGTTTATTTTCATAACCTTGAGTAGCAGGTTTACGAATAACAACGTTTCCTACTTCATCGGAAATGGTTTCAAGACCAAGCTGTTTACCAAAATCAATTAGATAAGCTACAATTTTTCCTTCCTGTTTTGAACAATGAGGAATTTGACAGATTTCATAAAAATACTGCCACAATTTTTCAGGCTGAAGAGATACAAAAGGATTTTCCATAGAATTAATTCTTATCGTTAACTATTTTGTTTTTTACGTATTCGTTTGGTGTTATTCCCAATTCAGACTTAAAAACCCTCAAAAATGAGGAATATGAGCTAAAACCAGACTTATGGGCAATAATTTCCAATGTAATTTCTAGACCCATTTTCTTGTATTGGTCTATAATATCGACTGCTTCACGCACCCGATATTGATTAATAAGTCCCCTGAAATTCAAGCCTAAACCTTTGCTAATGGCATCTGACAAATATGTTCTATTGGTTTGAAAATGATAACAAAAATCGTATACAGAGATCTCAGGATCTAGATAGGGTTTTTCATCAAGAAGATATTTTTCTAATTCTTCTTTGCTAATTTTTATTTCCTCTTCAAATGTTTCCGTTTCGATAACTTGCAGAGGATCAAAGACTTCTTTTTGCATAAAGACATTGATACCTAAAATCCAGAAAAACATAGCAAAAAGAGAATAAGAAACTATAATAAGCCAATCGTTATTTATAACCTGACTATTATTAAGTATATGAATAACCAAATGAGCCAACATCATAAAAATGAAAAAGATGCCAAGCATTTTCAACCAGTTCAAGTGGTTTTTTACATTGTCTGAAAATAAATCACGCTGTTTCCGATAATAATCCTTTACCTGAGTAAATGAAAAATATACATAAACTACCGACAATACTACAAACATTAACTTCCCAATTCTGTAAATCCATTTACCCAAACTCAATATAAAACTCGATTCTGCATCGTATGTTAATCCAAGCACACTACGTATAAAGAGTTCATCGTCTGCTGAATTAAGCATTACTCTTTCATATATAATAAAAAACAAAAAGAAAACAAATGCAAGAATAAAATGGGGAATGATTTGATTCACCGTTAATCGTTTTTCTGAAGTTAACGATTTCAGATATAAATAAAGGAGTGGAAACAATGTAAGAACCATTCCAGCATGTACTGGAAAAAGCAATGTATAAATTCCCAGATGACCTTCAAATTTCATAAAAGTCATAAAATACACCAATGATGCAGCAAGCATTAAAAACAGAATGAATATTCTGGATTTTTGCTTACAAACGCCATCAATTAAGTAAGTAATTGCCCATAAAAAAGGTGCAAAAAAAGCAATTGCTAAAGCGATGATTTTAATTTCCTGCAGCATACTGCTCAAAATTACAAAAAATGATTTGAATAGCAATGGAAAAAGTATTTATCATGTTAATATTCAGCTATTTGAATATTTTGCGTTTTTGAATATAAAAAAGGAAAAAAAATGTAGACAATTTGCATGGCTATTGATACTTTTGAATATGAATTTAAAAATCAATTGTTTAAACTAATAAACACGAAAAATGAAAACACTTATCACCACCATGTTTATGATTCTTTTGGGAATCATGGTAATTGCCCAACCTTCTGACGGGACAATAAAGGCAAAAATTCAGGCAGACAGCCCTTCAGCAACAAATATTGAATTGCTTGGAAGCGGAACCACTAGCCGAGAATACACTGATGGAGCGTATTATAATTATTATCGCCGCTCTTATCGTACTACTAAACCAACCACTTATACTGGAATTTCAGAAGTTTATTCAGGATCCATTCAATATGTTCAATCAAGTGGATCTTATGTCTTTAGCCAGTATCTTATTGGTGATCATTGGTTTATCGGAGTACCAGATCCTGATAAAAATGAAATTTTAACAATGCTGAATGCCGATTTGGAAAAGTACCTTAAGAATGTATACTACAACAGAGTTGTTGGTGAACTTTCTCCTATTTCTTTTCCTGCCGATCCTGAATATCATTGGCACGAATTGACTTCAGTTTCATTTCTAACCAAAGTAACCTATTCAGAAAAAATAAACAGCACACAGCTAAGAAAAGCTGAACACACTTATCGAGTAAGAATTTACTCTGACGAATTTAAAGGTGCCTGGAAAAGCTTCAATAGCTCTCGTGAAGAGGAAGACAAAAACGCAGGAGAAGTACTGACTTATACTAAAGATGAGATTGATAATATGCCAACTCTTGCTGATCTTGATGCAGAAAACAGGGCTGCAGCCATTATGGCTTCTCTGCCAAGTGTTGCTGATGCTCCTACATTTCAATCCAGTGCTCAATTATTCTACTATATTCACGACATCATTCTAAACAAAGATGTTAATGAAGTGAAGGCTCATATATATAAGGTACTTGCACCGGCATGTTTCAAAAACAACAGTACTGTTTTATTGAATAATTATGACCAGGAATGGCTAGACAAGTTAACCAACAATCACGAGGCATTCAAATCTTGCTATTGCCAATATCCTACCGTTCAGTCTGAATCAAAAGCCGGAATAACATTTTATGATCGAAATAACAAACGCATGCTTCGTTATGTAGGTATAGAAGATAATGGTACTTGGAAACTTACTTTAATTAGCTTTTATCCCGCCTCAACCAGTGAGCAGGAAGAACTTAAAAGCATGAACGAAAATTGTCAAGAAAAACCCGACCTTACTGTTCGCGAAGTTTTAAGCTATAAGGTTGGCGATGATGTAACTGGTATTTTCTCTAACGGAGAGTATAATGCAACTATTGATAAATTAGATCCTAACATCAGCACACGCTATTTCATTAAATTGGTAGGCGACAATAGTGGCAAAGGTTATTGGATGGAAGAAGTAAGCCTTAAAAAAGGTCATGTGGGCACCAATATTAATGGTGGAAGCAGCAGCAGTTCTTCATCAGAATCTAAATCAAGCTCAAGCTTTAAAGTGGGTGATGATGTATATGTAAACACCACCAAAGGAAAAATGAAAGCTACCATTAAAGAAATAAGTGGTGAAAAAGCTCTTGTGGATTTCAAAAACCCAATGTACGACGATACATGGGTAACTTTGACAAATTGTAGCTTTGAAAAATAAGATTTTGTATCTTTGATTTATAAGTATTGCCTTGTTTCATTAAAAACGATATATCATGACACGATTAAATTTCTTTCTGTCCACTCTTTTCCTTTTATTGTTCGCTTTTGCCCTTCGGGCACAGGAAAACACAGAAATATGGCAAATGCCAACGGCAAAACTGTCGATGATAACCAATATCGATTCTGATGAACAAGGCAATACCTATTATGCTGCTATGTTTGCAGGCAACATGACTCTGGCCGGAAATCAACTAAATGCAAGTCCTTCTGCGGATATAGTTTATGCCAGAAACAGTGAAAATGAAATAATCTGGATCAAGCTTTTACCTTTCACTATTAAGGACATTGCAGCATCTAATGATGGTATTTGGATTTTGGGACAATCAAGTAAAAGCTATATCTTAGCCGATAAACCTGGTGAAGAATTCAGCAAACCTATCATTCTTATTCACTTCGACAGCAATGGGAAATTAGACTATTTGGCTGAAGGCGGCAATGATGAAAACTCGGCTTATGCCACTGCTATCGATTGCAACAACAATGAAGTAAGTTTCATTGTTTCCTTTGAAGAAAAATTCAATTTTGAAGGTCGAAGTATTTTTGCAGATATGCAAAAAAATTATGCAGTAATTCATCTCAATAATGAGAAAAAAATGGATTGGTTTCATTTACTAACCGGCGGTGATTCATACATTACCGGTATATGGCCTTATAGCCTAACGCATGATGCAAAAAATAATGTATGGGTTGTAGGCAGAATGAGTGGAAAAGTTAAAAGTGGAGATAACAGCTATACTACTCATAAAACCACGTATGGGCCTGGTGAATCATTATTCGACAACGAATGTTTTCTCATTAAAATAAATCGAAATGGGAAAAGTGAAAGTTTGAAAAAAATTATTACCGAAGCCAATCCCGAAAACATCATTTATCTACAAGATAGTACATTACTTGTATCAGGCTATTTTAACGGCAATGTTACCGGAGAAGATATTAACGTTTCTTGGTTTGGTGATAAAAAGGTTCTTTCCACACCCAAAGATGGTGAGGGTACTAGTGAAGACGCATTTGCAGCCAAATTTGACCTTGACGGAAACTGTATTTGGGTAGCCCGAGGCAAAGGTAGTGGCGACAATAGAGTTACTGAAGCCGTAGAAGCTCCAGATGGAAGTATATTTCTATCAGGGTTTGGTCTCTATGAATTCGGCTTCGAAGGAACTACAGGCGAAGCCCCTGTGGAATTTGTATATGGAGAAGGAAACGACCGGTATAATTTTTCCGATGCCTTTATCATAAAACTCGGTTCAGACGGAAGCTTGGAGTGGATAAAACGTGGTGGAGGTGCAAAAAGCGACAATCTTCATTGCATACATTACAGCAATGGAAAAATTCATGCAGGTGGACACTTCACCGCAGCCATTACATTCGATGGTGAACAAGTAAATATGCGAAGCACGTATTACTCTGGGGTGGAGATTACAATTGTTTTATAAACAAAACGCTATTACTTTACAAGCTCTTTTGACATAGCATATATGGCCATTTTAGTGATTTGAACTATAGAAAAGAAGATTTCTATTCACTTTTCTTTTCAATTTCCACTAAAACCTTATCTTTGATATAAAAAAACCATGTCAGCTTTTCATGCATACGATATCAGAGGAATTTATGATACTGATTTCAACAAAGACACCGTTTACCGAATCGGCTATTTTTTGCCACAGGTTCTCGATGCTAAAAAAATACTAATCGGACGCGATGCCAGATCATCTTCTCCTGAAATTCATAAAGCATTAATTGAAGGGTTAAGCGATGCCGGTTGTGAAATTCACGATGCAGGCTTGAGCACCACACCCATGATTTATTGGGGTACAGCAAAATTCGATTTTGAAGCTTCAGTTATGATTACCGCCAGTCATAATCCCGCAGAGTATAATGGCTTAAAAATATCTGCCAAAAATGCTGTTCCTGTAGGATACGACACCGGTTTAAATAAGCTTGAACAATTGATTAAACAAGAAATTGGTGTCAAAAACAAAGAGGCTTCATCTGTTCATGAATTCGATTTCAAAAATGATTATACCGAATATCTTAAAGGATATTCCAAGAATATTTCAGATCTGAATCTTAGCATAGATTGCAGCAATGGAATGGCCGGACTATTCGTTCGCGATCTTTTTGGCAATGCACCTCACTATCTTTTTGAAGAATTAGATGGTACTTTTCCAAATCATGAGCCCAATCCATTGAATGAAAAAAATCTGATTCAACTGCAGGAAGATGTTCGAAAAAACAAATCAGATATAGGTGTCATTTTTGATGGCGATGCCGACCGAGTAATGTTTGTTGATGAGAACAGAAAATTCATTCCTCCAGATCTTATGATTGCTTTGCTTGGACATTATTTTCTGGAAGAAAGAAACCTAAAAGGCAAGGTTATTCAAGATATTCGCACATCAAAATCTGTGGCTGAATATCTCGAACCTATGGGTGCCGTAATGGAAATATGGCGTGTTGGACGTGCATATGCAGCCAATAAACTTAGAGAAATTGATGGTATTTTTGGAGGTGAACTTGCCGGTCATTATTATTTCCGTGATTTCTATTATAGCGATAGTGGATTGCTGGCTGCCATTCTAATCCTCAACCTGATTTCAAGATTTAAACGAGAAGGAAAATCGGTATCTGATCTGATTTCCAATATTAGAAAATACGAAAATTCAGGCGAGATTAATTTCAGGATTGAACATAAGCGCGAAGCAATGGAAGCCGTAAAAGAAACCCTTATGGCTAATGAGAAAGCTGAACAATTCATGGATTTCGACGGGTATAGAATTGAATTTGCCGATTGGTGGTTCAATATTCGTCCTTCCAATACAGAACCGTATTTACGATTACTGGTGGAAGCAAGAAACAATATTTTACTAGAAGAAAAGGTTAATCACATTAAAGAAATCATTGGAAGATTTAAATAATGAATAAACTACTTAAAATAAGCGTCTATTTGTTCCTCACCCTCCTATTGGCCTGTCAGCCTGATGATGGTACCGATGAGCCAAATAACACCTATCGTCTGGATGAATATCAGAGCAATTGGCAAAAACGAAAACTAGATGATCGCCCACTTTCTGATCTTCCGGGAGCACTTCCGGGCATGTATTCCAGAATTGTAAGTGCTTTTCTCCTGCAGAAGGGTGACAGCGTTGTGGTATATTCTAACCGTTATAAAAACTCACAGGTCTGCTACTTTTATTCTAGCTACGACAAAGGCCTTACTTGGTTTCATCAAAGTTCTTTATATGGAACAATAATTCATTCAGCTCATATTCAAGGAGATACAGTATACGCGCTACGCGAATACATGGGTAGTATAGAATTTGGAAAATCTCTTAACTCGGGATTTATCTGGACATGGTCTGCCATACCTTCTGATCCTGGTTTTCTTTGCTTTGCAAATTCCACCACGGGCCTTTCCCTAAGTAATGATGGAATTTACAAGAGCAGCAACGGTGGAAATTCATGGATTAAAATCAGCAGCGACACCCTAAGTTTTGCGAAAGCAATTAACGATAGCACATTCATTGGTATTTCGGGTTTCGATATTCTAAAATCAATTGATGGTGGAAATACGTGGACACAGAAGTATAATTCTGCATTTGAATTACTCAATATTTACAAAAGCGATCAAGGTGTATTGTATGCTGGGGGGTATTCTGGTTCAGTTTTCAGAAGTTTTGATGAAGGTGAATCTTGGACTCAAATTTTTCAATTAGGACTGATTTTATCAGGTGCACAAAATGCCAAACTCAATTCTTTTTGCATGGTGGATAGTCTAAATGGATTTGCCGCTATTTCTTTCGATTTTGGAACGGATATGGGTTCATATTATGATTATACACTGGGCATCATTCTTCGTACAGCCAATGCCGGAGAATCGTGGATCGCCAATTATTATACTGAATTCATTCATTATACCGATATTTTTGCTACAAGTGGCCCGGTTATTATGTCTGTGGGCACTCAGGAAGAAGACAATGTATGGTCGGGGATATACATTACAAGAACACAAACTTTAGGAAATTGATTATGAAGGCAGGAATAGTTTCGGGCATAATACTACTCTTTTTAATGAGTTCTTGCGGTGGTGATCCTACCAAGAAAGCCATCGATCTTAAAATTGAAGGAATCAATTTATTACAAAACTCACAATTTGATGCAGCTCTTGAAAAATTTGAAAAGTCATTATCTTATAACGATCAGGATCCAGAAACCTATTATTATATTGGCAATGTGTGGTATGGGAAAAAAGATACTGACAAGGCTTTTGAGTATTTCAGTAAAGCCATTGAAGTTGACAGTACTTTTTCCAAAGCCTATGTAAATAGAGGCAAAATCTATTCTATGCGTAACGATAAGGATAATGCCTGTAAAGATTGGTTGAAAGCCGAATCTCTTGGAGAGAAAAATCTTCGTGAAGACACTAAATTCTGTAAATAAAAATGAAAATCAGTGTTGCCGTAATAAATGATCTTCTAACAGATCAACGTGTACACCGTACTTGTTCTCTATTGCAGAGCATGGGGCATGAGGTAACACTTATTGGACGAAAAAAACAAAGTAGTCCCGCCATGGATCAGAGATCCTATAAGCATATTCGCATGCGTCTTTTATTTGAAAAAGGAGCTCCTTTTTATGCGTTTTTTAATATCCGACTTTTTATTAGGCTGCTATTCACAAAATGGGATGCGGTATGGGCCAATGACCTTGATACCCTTTGGGCTTGCCGGCTTGCATCAAAATGGAAAAGAAAGAAAATCATATACGATAGCCACGAATATTTTACCGAAGTACCTGAATTACAAGGACGGAAATTCGTAAAACGCTTTTGGGAAAGAATTGAAAAACGAATTTTTCCGAAATTACCATTTATTATTACTGTAAATGACTCTATTGCCAGGCTTTACGAAGAAAAATACAAGAAAAAACTCTTTGTTGTTCGAAATGTCCCA
The DNA here is from genome assembly GCA_016937255.1 of Bacteroidales bacterium. Taxonomy (GTDB): domain Bacteria; phylum Bacteroidota; class Bacteroidia; order Bacteroidales; family DTU049; genus BM518. Next base: position 2,918 of record JAFGWG010000202.1, on the reverse strand, counting down.
ATGAGTTTGCCCGACATTAGCATCAGAAGTCGTGAAGAACTAGGGCTGCCTGAAGACAAGCATATCATTATTTTACAAGGAAGTGGCATCAATATTGACCGAGGTGCAGAGGAAGCTGTGGAGGCGATGAAATCGATAGATGATTGTGTTTTACTGCTTATTGGTGGTGGAGATGTATTTCCTGTTTTAGAAAAAATGATGGCCAATGACAAGGTTTTAAGCGAAAAAGTCATTATTAGAGGCCGTGTTCCAAGAGAAGACTTATATTCCTATACTTTTCATGCAGATATTGGTCTTACATTAGACAAAAACACCAATATCAATTATCTGTATAGCCTTCCAAACAAAGTATTTGATTATATGCAGGCTGGCACCGCAGTTTTATGTTCAGATTTACCAGAAGTTGGAAAAATTGTAAAAGAAAACAATTGTGGACGAATTCTAAGCAACCTTTCACCTGAAAATATTGCCTTGGAGATAGAAAACATGCTTTCCGACAAAAAACAGTTGGAGCATTGGAAAAAAAATGCCAAATTAGCGGCGCAAAACTTGTGTTGGGAAGAAGAATCAAAAAAAATTGAAGATGAGCTCCGAAGCTTTCTCAAATAAAACAGTACACATTGTCTCTTTCGACATCCCTTTACCTGTCAATTACGGTGGAGTTATCGACATTTTCAATAAAATTAAGTCTTTGCATAAACTCGGAATTAAAATAATACTGCACAATTTTCAATATGGTGGAAGAAAAAGCAATAAAAGTTTTCTGAAATACTGCGAAGAAGTACATTACTATCCCAGAAACAATAATAAAACAAATCTTTTTTCTTCCCGCCCTTATATTGTAGCATCACGCTCTTCCGATGAGCTGCTTAATCGACTTGCCGCAGACCAGCACCCTATATTATTTGAAGGTTTACATACCTGCCTCTATCTTTCTCATCCAAAATTACAACACAAAAGAAAAATAGTACGCACTCATAATATTGAGCATGAATACTATAAAGGGCTTGCAATTGCAGAGAATGACCCATTGAAAGCCATATATTTTCACAATGAATCTCGGAAACTAAAGCGTTTTGAGAAAAATTTAAGCTATGCCAATGCATTGGCCGTTATTTCTCGAAATGATGCAACTCATTTTTCTCAGTGCCATAATAATGTAAAAGTCATTAGTGCTTTTCATCCAAGTGAAGAAGTGCAAGTGCGTGAGGGACTTGGCAATTATGCATTATATCACGGCAGTCTCGATGTAAGTGAAAACAATCAAGCCGCACTATTTCTGGTTAATGAAGTCTTCAATAACTTGGATTATACTCTTGTTATTGCTGGAAATAAGCCGGGGAAAGAGTTGAAAACGGCATGTAAGAACATGAAGAATATTGAGTTGCGCACCAACCTGAAAGAAAATGATTTTGAAAATCTAATTGCTGATGCGCAGGTGAATGTGCTGCCAACTTTTCAGTCAACTGGCATCAAACTAAAACTATTACTCGCACTCCACAAAGGACGTCATTTATTGGTCAATACACCCATGGTAGATAAAACTGGGTTGGAAGAACTTTGCCATGTTGTGAATACACCCGATGAATTCAAAATGGCTATTCATAAGCTTATGAAAAAAGAAATTGCCAGTTCTGAAATAAAACAGCGTCATTCAATGCTGCTGCAAAACGGTTTCAGTAACGCATATAACGCTGAGAATCTTGCAAAATTGATTTTTGGGTAGGAATCCTTGACTCATTCCGACGACGAATTGCAAAATAAACCTGAAAGGCTTCTTGTTCATGTTCCATGACCCTCATTCTTCGGGACGATGAAACATAGATTTTTCTTTTAATTTACGGTCTATTATCTTGAACTTTCCAATTACCTATCTTGGTATTGCACAGAGCAACATTTACAAGTTTACTTTTGTTTTTCATTCCATTCTAATAATGCTTTCCTTTTCATAGACTCAATATTATCAATACTTATTGCTTTAATATCGTTTAATCTATAGCTGCTAAAGCCGTCTAATTCACCTAAACGTTCAATAGTCTCTAATTTTACAAACTCTGAATCTAAATCAACAATCTTTCCATAAATTGTGTAGTCCATGTCAAAATCAAAAGAGAGGATTTGATTTGTCAGTTTATAATCTCTCAAAAAATCAAATTGCCAACAATCAGAATTAGGCAATTCTATTTTATTTGTTTTATTAGTAAATTTATTTTGCCTCTCAATTAAGTACTGAAAAGCAGCACTATACTCATCCTCACTATCAATACTTTCAATATTTTCAATCTTTTCAATAATCACACCGTCATATTGACCTGATTCGGAATAATGTTGAATTTGAATCAAAGTTTCATTAAAGTCTAAAATATATCCACAATAAAATCGACCATCCTCATTGACAATTCGGATTCCAATTAAACTCTTTTTATCTTTTGATTCTTGTAATATTTTCTTTAGTACTGTCATTTATTCAAAGTTTGAAAATGAAATGAGTGTATTAGTGAATTACAAAATTCTGTCTATACTTCGACAAGCTCAGCATGACAGAATTTTTATTACGGTCTGTTATCCTGTACTTTACCATTATTGAACCAGAGGGTTCTTGATGAGAATTTCTCGGTCACCATTAAATCGTGTGTGGCCATAAGAATGGTAATGCCTTTTTCTTTCAACGCCATAATGGTATTCATCACTTCTTCCGAAGAAATAGGATCGAGGTTTCCGGTAGGCTCATCAGCAAGTATCAAATCGGGATGATTAAGTAAAGCCCTGGCTATTACCACTTTTTGTTGTTCCCCACCTGATAGTTGGTGCGGCATTTTATCGAGTTTATCGGGAAGTCCTACCGTAGTCATAACTTCAACTACACGCTCATCCATGCCCTGTTTGTTTTTCCAACCAGTGGCTTTCAATACAAAAAT
>JAFGWG010000201.1 GCA_016937255.1 Bacteroidales bacterium | reverse complement strand
TTTTGATGCTGACTGAAATCTATTGTTTGTTCAATTGTTTTATTGTAATTTTACCCATTAAATCGTCAGTTTATGAAAGTCTGCGTTGTAGGAATAACCGGTCTGGTAGGAAGTGAATTACTAAAGGTTTTGAATGAAAGCCTCCTTAAAATTGATGTTTTTATTCCTGCTGCTTCTGAAAAATCTGCAGGGAAAAAAGTTGTTTTACGCGGTAGTGAATACAATGTGGTAACCCCGGCACAGGCTTGTGAAATGAAGCCTGATATTGCCATTTTTTCTGCCGGATCAGCAGTTTCCAAAGAATGGGCGCCACGTTTTGCTGAAAATGGCTGCTATGTGATTGATAATAGTTCACAGTGGCGTATGGAGAAAGAAATTCCCCTTATTGTGCCCGAAATAAATGCAGCAACTATACAACAAAACGATCATATTATTAGTAATCCTAATTGCTCTACTATACAAATGGTTTTGGCATTGAGCCGTTTGCATGAGAATTTTTGCATTCGGAGAATAGTTGTTTCCACGTATCAAAGTGTTAGTGGCACTGGTGTAAAAGCGGTGCAGCAATTAATGGATGAAAGAGCGGGGAAAGCAGCAAAAAAAGAGTATCCTCATCCTATTGACCTTAATTGTTTGCCGCATGGAGGTAGCTTTTTAGAGAATGGCTATACTTCGGAAGAAGAAAAACTGGTTTTTGAGACCCGCAAAATTCTTGGTTCGGAACAAATTCAAGTTTCTGCAACGGTTGTTCGTGTACCTGTTATTGGTGGTCATTCCGAATCGGTGAATGTGGAGTTTGAGCGGCCGTTTGAAATGGAAGATATTGTCGATTTATTGAAAGAAACGTCAGGGATTGTGGTTCAGGATGATCCAGAATCAAATTTATATCCTATGCCAATTTATGCTCAAGGAAAAGATGAGGTTTTTGTTGGGCGCATTAGGCGCGACAACAGCATTGAAAATGGTTTGAATTTGTGGATCGTTGCCGATAATCTCAGAAAAGGAGCCGCCACCAATGCGGTGCAGATTGCAGAGTATTTAGAGGAAGTGTATTTTTAAATGAAAAAACCACGCCAATAGACGCGGTTCTTCTTTCTGGTTTTTGGTTTAAGTCATTTCTTCGGACCTCAAAATAAATGACCTTTGGTTTTATTGATCTTCTATTTCTAAATCTCCGCTTTCTAGCTCTTTGTCTTGGTTAATAAAAGTTCCAATATGATCAATATCTCTTCTGTGAACTCCATTTATTGCTATATCTACAAAGAAATTGTTTCTTTTAAGTTTTGGGGCGGTTTTGCCTGGCCATGAATTGGTTAAGCCAGAGTCAGCATTATCAATTAATATATTTTGCTCATTTTCGCTGAAAATGTCAATAAGCATTCTTTGTCCACCAGTATTGGCATTAATGCTTAAATTGGCATAGTGTCGTGCAGATGCAGCGTGAAAAAATGCCTTTGTATAGTTTCTGTCTTCATACATCTGTATGGCATATCGCTGGTGACGAATGGCATGACTTAGATCTCCCGAATATACATGATGCGTTCTCATCTCTTTGCGAGCAATAAATATATATTCATTGGTTTTGTTAATCATGGTTTTGGCCTGTATCTGTGTGATTCTAGAGCCCGGCTGTGCATTCAAAGAGAGTGCGGAAGCAAAAATTAAGCTAATAATTAATAGTTTTTTCATGGCACTTTATTCTAATATTGAGTTTGCAGGTTTTCTATTTGTAAATCTCCGTTTTCAAGATCTTTATCTATGTTTACAAAAGGGGCAATATGATCAAGTTCTTGTCTTCGGGTCTGGTGAACGGCAACATTAACAAATGTTTGATTAAGATGCTGAGTTTCCTGACCCGTTCTACTTGGTTGCCAATATCCAATAGTAGGATTATTAATTATCAGTTCTTTTTCTACATCAGATAAAGTTTCAATGAACATTTTGTGTTCGCCCGCATTTGCATTAATGCATAGATTAGCATAGTATCTTGCCGAAACTGAATGAAAGAAAGCTTTGCCATATTGTCTTTCTTTAAACAGCTTAATGGCATAGCGTTGGTGTCTAACTGCGTGAGAAAAGTCTCCATTATATACATGGTGAATTTGCAATTGATGTTGACTTTTCATAATAAATTCATTGGTAATATTAATGAAGCTTTTTGCTTGTAACATTCCAATTTGAGCGTTTGACGCTTTAATTCCAACAAAGGAAATAAGAGCAATTAATAGTAATTTTTTCATGGTTCAATTATTTTGGTTCTTGAATTGAATACATGCAAAAATATACCCTAAATGCGTATTAATCAAATGCATTCGGTAAAGATTGCTGAATATTTACGAGAATTTTGGTAAGACTTAATCCAAAATCGCCTTAATGGCTGGCAGTTCTTTTCCTTCCAGATATTCTAACATGGCGCCGCCACCGGTACTTACATAGCTGATCTGGTCGGCAAGATTATAGCGATTTATTGCTGCCACAGAGTCGCCACCACCAATCAAACTAAAGGCTCCTCGAATGGTAGCAGATGCTGTAGAAATGGCTAGAGATTTGGTTCCTTGCTTAAAGCGTTCAAACTCAAATACACCCATGGGGCCGTTCCACAATATGGTTTCAGAATTATTGATAATCTCTGCAAAGCGACGAATAGAACGCTGTCCAATATCAAGACCCATCCATCCATCTGGAATATTGTCGGCTTCGCTCCAGCGGGTTTCGGCTTCGTTGCTAAATCCATTGGCAATAATTGCATCGGAAGGGAGGAAGAGATTTACGCCTTTGCGCATCATCTCTGCAGCCATATTTCGGGCAACTTCCAGTTTGTCTTCCTCAATAAGAGAATCTCCAACATTTCCACCCAGTGCTTTCACAAAAGTAAATGCCATTCCACCTCCAATAAGCATATTATCTACACGGTTAATGAGGTTGCGGATTACATCAATTTTGGTGGAAACCTTGGCTCCTCCAATAATGGCAGTAAAAGGTCTTTTTTCAGTGTTCAGAACCTTGTTTAGGTTTTCAATTTCATTTTCAAGAAGAAGACCAAAATACTTTTTTTCTTGAAAGAACTTTGCAATAGTTGTGGTAGAACAGTGTGCACGATGAGCTGTTCCAAAAGCATCATTGATATATATATCGGCTAAATCAGCAAGGTTTTTGGCAAAATCTTCATCGCCAAGCTCTTCTTCTTTATAAAAACGAAGATTTTCAAGCAGGGCAATATCGCCACCCTTAAGGTTTTTAATGACATCTTTTGTTCTGTCGCTAAAAAGTTCACGATCGAAAACCACATTTTTGTTGAGCAGTTTTGATAGATGAATGGCGATAGGAATTAATGAAAAATTGGGTTCATGTCCTTTAGGGCGACCAAGGTGAGTCATTAATATGGCAACACCACCTTGGTCGAGAACCTTGCGTATGGTGGGCAATGACTCCCGTATTCGAGTATCGTCAACAATTTCCTGGTTTTGATTTAAGGGCACATTAAAATCAACACGGATAAGGACTCTTTTTCCGTTGAAATCCACATTGTTGATGCTTTTTGCCGCCATAACACTTGATTTATGGGAGTCAAAATTAGTGAATATTTGTCAGAAAGGGGTGAAATTGGGTGAAAAAAATATTATTTACAATAATACTAAAGACAACAGAATGTAAAAAACATGTCGGGTTTTTAAACATTCAACGTGGTACTTATCGGCTCAGAATCTTAACCTCTGTTCTTCTGTTTTGCTGGCGTCCTTCATCAGTGTCGTTGGAAGCGACGGGTTTGCTTTCCCCATAACCCTTAGCAGTTATGCGGTTTCCACTAATTCCTTTTCCAATGAGATAAGCGCGAACCGATTCGGCTCTGTTTTGTGACAGAGTAAGATTGCTTTGGTCGTCGCCGACATTATCGGTATGACCTCCAATTTCTATGGTGATTTTTGGTTTGGCTTTTAGCATGTTTGCCAATTCGTTTAACGCCGTGTATGATTCAGGTCTTAACGTGGCTTTTCCAAAATCAAAATACACGTTCTCAAGTTTGAAAACAGTGGCAGGGGTGTAAATTACTTCCACCTCATAATATATAAGACCCTCTTCTGATGGGACTTCTAAAACGGCATAATCTTGCTCTGTGAAAAAATCTTGGTATGAAATATCGAATGTTTCTCCCTCAGGAAGCAATACGTATGCAAATCCGTTTGATCCGGTTACAACTTCATACTTCACCTTGTTTTTGCGGCTTTCGAAAATTACAGTTTCCCCAACAGCGTTTGGTTTACCATCTTCGTGAACATATACTTTCACACTTGCAGAATCGTCGGTTGCCTTGAGTTCTTGTGCCGCTGTGAAATAGAAACTGACAAAAAGGAATGAAATAAATAATGTAGCTTTGATCATAGTGTTTTCTTTAATTAACGAATATACGCATTTATCTATTGCTATTGCAAGGGGAAAAGAGCGTAAATCATAAATATTTTTCATCATAATCAACACCATGATCTGTTATTTTCGCTATTCCAATGCTTTTTTTGTCACGGAATTTGTGCTGTATCGTGCAGCTCGGTTGTGAACAAATTCACGCGCCAAAAACTGGGTTTATCTGAAACAATATCCCCGCATTCGCTTTATTCAAAACTGTCAGACAACCATAGTAGCACTATATGTTTAGGTGTCTGACAGGTGTTTCGTAGCTCATACGGGGCTATTGCTGGAGAAGCATTAGAATCCTTTGGGATGGGATCTTCGTTCCCAAAGTCTACGATTCCAAGCCCACCGTATTGTCATTTTGCGTAGCGGCGGACGTTGGAATGCAGATTTTCAATGCTCCATTGCGCAAGTATTAAACCTGTCAGGTTATCCCAAAATCTACGATTCCAAGCCCACAGCATTGTCATCTTGCGTAGCGGCGTGGTAAAACCTTGGAGGTTTCATGAGTTGCAATAACATAAGTAAACCTCCAAGGTGGGGTGTTAAAAATAATAATTAATTAAAATAAATTATCGTTCCATAAATTTTATTATATTTGCA
>JAFGWG010000200.1 GCA_016937255.1 Bacteroidales bacterium | reverse complement strand
GTATTCTTTATTACACAAAACCTCACAAAGCACCATGTCCTGAACCAGAAAATCGCCGGGGCGATGATGCAAAATAATAATGCCGTCAATATCCTGTGCGATATTCATCAACCCTTGTCCATCAAACGATTGCAAATATCCGCTTCGATTGCAACCGACTTCCTTTTTTAACGCATATTTTTGATGCAACGCGTCAATATCGGGAGCTTGCCTCTCTTCTGCATGGCCAATTTCTTTGGGAAATAGTTTTTGGATGCTTTTTGACATAGCTTCGGAAATATCGGAGATTACCTTATCGGATTGAATACTCATAGAAACATGATGAATAAATATAATAAGCAGAATAATTCCTGCGATTGCTGATGCAATGGCAACCAAAACAGAAATTGAAGGAATAAACTGAAAACTTTCTATTTCCTTTAGCGAACTCAGAATTATAAGGCAATACACAAAAGATGAAACATAAGAGCCCAGGACAATCTGATTCAGTTTATCGTACATAAAATTTCTTACCAGACGTGAACCCAGCTGCGAAGATGCCAGCGTAAGCACCACAAGCGTAATGGAGAAAACTGTGCCGGCTACACCCATCATGGCTCCGGCAATTATGGTGAGTATGCTTCGCGCAGAATCAACACTGGCAGGCAACAGATAACGTAAAGCACCATTGTGTGCTATTTGAATCCGGCTGTCAAGGTATATTAAACCAATGGCCGAACCGATCGTAATTAATAGCATAAGTATGGGGACAAACCAGAAACTTGCATTGAGTTTTTCGAATAAATATTGTGGATTTCTCATTGGTATTTTATTTTGCAAACATCGTTTATAAATTTAACGATTTTAAAATTAATCCGGCATATTTATTCACCCAATCAAATAATTACAGTGGTTTTATCTAAACAAAGGTTATAAACTTTGTATAAGATATGCTATGAGGAAGATTCCAACTGCAAGTATCGACACAGCAAGAATTATATTAAGAACAGATGATGGCTGGAATGTATCAGCTTCTATTTGTCTTTCAACTTTTTTGTACCTTAAAAAAGCGAGCAATACCAGAAAAACACCCAAAACAACAAGAAATATCCCAATGAAAGCCGGGTATTCCTGAGATGGAGGTAGCTGATTTTCTGTTGTTGATTTGTCAAAAAAAACAGACATTTGCTTTAGAAACAAGGCAAACTTTTCAACAACAAAACCAAATGCCATTATGCCAATGCTTGTTCTTATCCATGCCAGAAATGTACGTTCATTGGCCAGGTGAACCCTGCGGTTACCAGCTTTTGTAGATTCCTTATTGTCAATAAATTCTTTCATCAGTTTATAATATTATCTGGTCTACTGTTCTAATATTTTAAATAGTAAACATGTAATTCAGATTCTGGTTTATTTATTCTCCTTTCTTATAACACTATCAGGTTTTATCCCTTTTTCACATTTCCCAAATCTGGTTCATCTCCGGTTTTACGGGTATAAAATTAAGCAAGATACTTTCCCTCATCGGCCATTTTTTGCTTCTTTTTATGATTTTGATTCCACATTTGCAATTTTTATTATTTCATGGGCAATCATCTCAGGAGAGAGAACAAAATCGATACATTCACTAACTGTTTCTTTTTCTGGCATTTGAGGTTGTTCGGCTGTTTCGGGTTTCTGCGCAATGGTAATTCCCCCAACCTCTTTTATGCCACATAAAGCATCAGCTCCATCACCATCAAAACCGGAAACAATTACAGCGTTAAGTTAGCCATCTCATTTTTTTTTACTGAATGCATAAAAACGGTAATCAGATCGGGGTCATTACCAGAGTTTTGGTATTGGTTTTAAGGGAACTCTCCTTCTAAAATGTGCAAATTCTTTTTTTAAGTGATGATGAAAATAGGGTTGGGTTAGCTGTATCCTTTATCCGTAATTGGGTTACCTGGTCAGGTTTCTATTTGCAGGTGTACCCGCCATCAATAACCAATTCACTTCCGGTAACAAATTTTGATTCGTCAGATACAAGATAAAGTATTCCATATGCAATATCAATTGATTCGCCAACATGCCCAATCGGGTGCAGGCTGTCCAGCTGTTTCCTGAATTCCGGATTTTTTTTGCCTAATGCTTCAACAAGTGGCGTCCAGATAAAACCCGGATGTACGGAGTTTACTCTAATATTATTTTTGGCATAGATTAGAGCGTCATTTTTTGACATTAAACGCACGGCTCCTTTTGAAGCGTGATAAGGTGGCAAATCGGCCGCACCCACTAAACCATATATGGAAGAGAGGTTTACGATACTTCCACTACCTGATTTTTGCAGGTAAGGAATGGCATGTTTGGTACAGAAGAAAACCCCTTTTACATTCACATTCATAACCGCATCCCATTCATTTTCGGTTAATTCATGGGTTGGCTTGTCGGCGCCGGCAATTCCGGCATTATTTACCAACGCATCAAGTTTTCCAAATTCTTTGACCACATTGGAAAATACTTTTTCAACTTCTTTTTCATCTGAAACATCAAGATGCCAGAATTTTGCTACTCCTCCCGCCTGGTTAATTTCATGCGTTAACGCATTGCCTTCTTTTTCAAGAACATCAGTTACAGCGACTTTGGCACCTTCTTTAGCCAGTAAAATGCAGGTTTCGCGCCCGATTCCCAATGATCCTCCGGTAACAATGACTACTTTATTTTCTGCTCTTTGCATGATTTTTTCTTTTATGTTTTTTTCAAATGTACAGGAGAAGTTATTCGTTGCTTTTACCGGTAAACTCCTCCGTTATTAAGCCATTTTCTTGCAAGAAACGGATTGGTGAATTGCCAGAAAGCTTCTTCGCGGGGAGTTGTAAGTATCTCCCAGCTGTCTTGTTCAAATCCGTAAGTTTCCC
>JAFGWG010000199.1 GCA_016937255.1 Bacteroidales bacterium | reverse complement strand
TTAGCGGAGCGAAATAAATCTGCCCCTTAAACGGTTCCATGTCCGCGTTTTGCAATATTCACTATGCGGACGGTGGAATGTTTAACGCGCAGATTTATATTAAAAATATTGCCGTACTTCCTTTCGTCGTGCTCAGGGCAGGCTACTCAGCATTAAAAAAAGCCCCGCAATTGCGAGGCTAAATATTTTAAAGCTTATTAAATCTAAACACCGTCGTCTGATCGCTGTCACATATTATTATATATGAGCCGGCTTTTAGATAAGAGATGTCAATACTCATGATTTTTTGAGCTGGGAATTCGTATTCGGAAATAACTCTGCCACTCAAATCCAGAATCTTAACAATGGCTTCTTTCTCAACATCAAATTCTAGGTAAATAGTGTTGTCCGCCGGATTTGGATATAGTCTGGCTGATATGTCACTACTGCTTTGAATTCCAGTAAGAGTGAAATTATAGGGTGCAGACTCTGTGGTGCAGCCATTCCCATCGGTAACAATAACCGTGTATACTCCACTTGCCGGTGGATCGAAGAATTGTCCGTTCGCTCCTCCAACGGGAGTTCCCGCCAAATACCATTGATACATATATCCGGCATCGGTGTATAAAGTGTTTCCTGTTTGATTGATGGTTGGTACAGGCGGACTTGGCACAATCTGAACGATAATCATGCTCAGTGGACTTTCACAAACTGTATCATATGCTGCGACATAAAAAGTATCTGTGCTATAAATCGTTGGAGGGGAATATGATGTTCCACTATGAAGCAGTGTTATTCCGTCTGAAGCATAAAAATTATACAATCCTGTGCTGCCACTGGCTGTAATGGTAACATTCCCACTATCACAAAGTGGTGATGGACTAGAAACAGTTGGTGCAGCCAATGCGCATCCTGTTGTGAAATCCCAAGTTGAACTATAATTGCTGTAAATATTGGTTCCTGAAATGGCACGAACTCTCCAGTAATAAGTAGTGTTTGATGAACTTAGTCCACTAACAAGGGCAAAGGTGTCTGCTGTTGTGGCACTAATCGAGCTAAAAAACGATGCATTATCAGCATATTCGTACCAGTATTGATCCGCATTGGTGGCAGGATTCCATTCTAATGTTACGGTAGATGGAATTCCTGTTGCACCATCTGCTGGTAAACTTAATGTAGGTGTTGTTGGAAGTAATACTGTTCCCGATCCTGTATTAAAATAGCGTTCTGTCCATGCAGTAGTATCTACTGCATTAATGGCACGTACACGCCAAAAATAAACCTGATTACTCAGTAACACTCCGGTATGCTGGTAAGTGTCACTGTTGCTGCTGCTGGTATTAATATATACTTTGTCAATACTCACAAGACTTGCCGAATTGAAAAGATTTGTAGTATCGAGCTGCATCTGATACAAATCGACTCCGTAATGCGAGTACCAATCGAGATTAATGCCGCTGGTGCTTACACTTGTGGTTCCGTTTGCGGGCGTATTCAGTGAAACATAATCGCGGGTATCGAGCGACCAGTAATTGGTCCAGTTGGAGGTATCTACCGCATTGCGGCAACGAACTCTCCAATAATATGTTTTTCCGAAATAGAGGTCTTCAAAATACTTCTCAGTATCTGAGTTGGAACTGCTGCTATTCGTATAGGCATTGGTTCCGGTTCTAAGTGCAGGGGAACTAAAAGTTAGAGATGTATCGAGTTCTACATCGTAATAATCTACTCCGTAATGAGAGTACCAGTCAAGCGTTAGCCCTGCGTAATTGCTTGAACCGTTTGAGGGGGAATTAAGGTTAAGTCCGTTACTGGTAGTAAACGACCATATGCTACTCCATCCTGAGGTGTCGTTGGCATTTCTGCAGCGGACCCTCCAGTAATAGGTCGTCCCGAAGCGTAGATTTTCAAAGTATTCTTCAGTGTCGGCATTTGAGCTACTTGAATTGATGTATGCATCACTATGCGTAGTCAGGAGTGTTGAATTGAAATTTGCAGAGGTGTCGAGTTCAAGATCATAATAATCTACACCGGCATGTGCATACCAGTCGAGGGTAACTCCGGTGTATACACCGGATCCGTTCGTTGGAGAATACAACGCAATGTAGTCGCGTGTGCTAAAAGTCCATACTGTGCTCCACCCGGAAGTGTCATTTGCATTTCTGCAGCGAACTCTCCAGTAATAGGTAGTTCCGAAACGCAAATTATCGAAATATTCTTCTGTATCGGAATTTGAACTGCTTGAGTTTGTGTATGTTTCTGAATGGGTTATCAGAAGAGGGGAGTTAAAATTGCTTGTAGTATCGAGTTCCAGATCATAATAATCCACGCCTGTATGCGCATACCAGTCGAGTGTAATTCCGGTGTATTGCGCTGTACTTCCGTTCGTTGGTGTGTATAATGTAATGTAATCGCGTGTGCTGAAAGTCCATACTGTGCTCCATCCGGAAGTGTCGATGGAATTTCTGCAGCGAACCCTCCAGTAATAAGTAGTTCCGAAAAGCAGGTTTTCGAAGTATTCTTCGGTATCGGAGTTAGAGCTGCTTGAGTTGGTATAGGTTTCTGAATGCGCTATTAAAAGTGGCGAATTGAAACTGGCTGATGTATCGAGTTCAAGATCGTAATAATCCACTCCGGTATGGGCGTACCAGTCGAGTGTAATTCCCGTGTATTGTGCGGTGCTTCCACTCGTTGGTGTATATAATGTAATGTAATCGCGGGTGCTGAAGTTCCAAATGGTACTCCATGCAGTAGTATCTACTGCATTTCTTGCTCTGACTCTCCAGTAATAAGTGGTTCCGAAAAGCAAATTGTCGAAAAACTCATCGGTATCAGCATTAGAACTGTTTGAATTGATATAAGTGTCAGTTGCTGATCTTTTCATCGGAGAATTGAAGTTCAGAGTAGTATCTACTTCTATATCATAATAATCTACTCCGGTGTGGGCGTACCAGTCAAGGGTTATACCCGTATACTGGTTTGTTGAACCATTTGAAGGGGTGTACAAGGTAACATAGTCTCTGGTTATAAAAGTCCATGCGCTGCTCCATACCGAAGTATCTCCGGTTTGATAGGCTCTGACCCTCCAGTAGTAAGTTTTTCCGAAAAATAAGTTATCCAGATATTCTTCGGTATCGTTGTTTGAACTACTGGAATTAATATATGTTTCAAATTTTTCGTATAAAACCGGCGAATCAAATGTGGCCGATGTATCAACCTGTAGCTGATATCCATGTGAACTGGCTACAGCATACCAATCAACGGTGACACCTGCATAAACAGAGCTTCCACTCGAAGGAGAGCTAAGTGTAGGTGCAGTCCATGCAAAAGAGTTTAGACTTAAGCCTCCCATTAAAATTGATAAGACAATGGATGTAAAAATATTTTTCATAGCTAATTTTTTTGCTGTGATTTTCAATTATTGTACCAAAAGGAAGTTTTCTCTGTAACAAATATACCTGAAAAATAGATTTTGACAAAACTTACCCGTTCTTACTAATCATCTCTAACTTGTCCTTCTTGAGTATTTTGATCATTTTTTTGTCAATTTTAATAATACCATCTTCTTGAAAATCGCTTAGGGTACGGCTTACACTTTCGCGCGAAGCATCGACAAGGTTGCCAAATTCTTCACGACTTAGAGGGAGTGTAAATTCATCTGATTCGTAAATCTGGTTAGCAAAATATAAAAGGTTTTCTGCCAGGCTCCCGCTTACTTGTTTCTGTGTTCTGTTTACACATCTGCGAAATGAAGTAAGTTCGTTCAAACACAACTCTATAAAAAGCTGATAAGTAAAATTTGGATTATTGGTGATGAAGGTTTTAAAAACATTCATGTCGATAAAACATACAATTGATTCTTCAATGGCAGTAACGGAATACTGATTGATTTTATCGCCAAAAGTAGTTGGTAATCCAAGGTATGAAGGGGCTTTTGTGATCTTTGTTATTTGCTCGTATAAAGGACCTTTCATGTGAAGTTTCACAAGGCCTTCTTTGAGGAAGGCAACATTGGATGACAGAGTTCCTTGACGGATAATATTATCTCCTTTATTGAACTTTAATTCAACGCAGTTATTGGCTTGATTTTCAAGTTCTACTTCCGATAAAAATTTCGAAGCAGCCGATCTTTTCCCACATGTTGTACAAATCTCATACATTGAGGTGTGATTTAGATCACAAATATACGTTTATTTTATCACATAATGCCTTTCCAAACATCACAAAATACCAGATACATATCTCAATATCTGAATATACCTTTGTATTGTTAACTTAAAAACAATTGCAAATGGAAAATAGAAAAATGTGTCTGGCTCTATTTAGTGGGTGTTTGGATAAAATGACTGCAGCCGGTGTGATTATCAGTGGAGCTGTTGCTGATGATATGGACGTTGATGTTTATGTTTTATTGCAGGGTGCGAGAGCAATGCTTAAAGACGTGGCTGAACATAAAGATAAAATCAATATGGCTGAAAATGGTGAACTCAGAGAAGAATTTATTCAGGCATGTAAGAATTTGAATGTGAAGGAATGGCATGAATTTTTTAGAGAAGCAAAAGAAATTGGCAATGTAAAGTTTCATATTTGCGGTTTAGCAGGGAAACTTTGGGGTGGAGAAAAAATTGAAGACTTTGTAGATTTTGCCGATGATATTGTTGGAATAAGCGAATATATTACCAAGGCTGAAGAAGCCGATATACATTTGTTTATATAAAATATAGACTGTATTCTTTTTGAATCCTGCCCAAATTGGGCGGGATTTTTTTTATCCGTGCTGGCTTATTTCATTGAGCTTGTCACCATCGTTGATGCGATATGTTTTGCCCTCTATTTCAATTAGGTTTTCGTCCTTAAATTTCTTAAGGATACGAATGACACTTTCCTGAGATAATCCAGTTAAATCGGCAAGTTCTTTTCTGGATAGCGGGAGGTCGAATTCCATTGAATTGAAAATCCGTGTTGCAAGGCACATAAGCGTATCTGCCATTCTTCCATAAGATTGTTTGTGCATGAAAGAAAAGAAGCGACCATAGGTTTGTAATGTGCTATCGCAAAGTACATTTGTAATTTCGGTTGCAAAGGCGGCATTGCTTTGAACAAGATGATGAAACATGCTGATATCCAAATGTTGCGCAGTAGTGTCCTGATATGCCATAGCAGAGTAATGAAAAATGTTGCTGTTTTTTGTAAGCGATGTTAGACCAATAATACCTCCCGATGGAATAAGCTGAAGCGTTAGAGTGTTCACTTCATCTTCCAGATAAAGTCTGACCAATCCGTTGCATATAAATGTAATATGTGAAGCAAATGCCCCTTGCTTGCATAGGATTTCGCCTTTTTTATAAGTAACTTCTAATTTATTGTTTTCAAATAACATCAATTCCTCATCCGAAAGTTTTTCGAAGCAGGTATTCATGTCGTACGAAAGTGTACAGGAACTAAAACCACTATTTTCTTTCATTGTGCATTATCCTTGTGTTCAGCAAATATATGAAATATAACAACTACAAATCAGTAAAATTCATGATCTGAATCAGTTTTTTCTATGATGTACTTATTTGATTTGATGTTGTTATGCCGTTAACAGTTTTGCATAAAGGGTTATATGCTGCTATATCTTTGCTTCATGAACAAATTTTAAAACAAATTGTTATGGAAATTACTACGACTTTAGATTGCAAGGGGCTTTCATGTCCAATGCCAATGATGAAACTTTCGAAAGCAATGAAAGGGCTGAACTCAGGTGATGTACTTGAAATGTTGGGCACAGATCCTGGAACCAAGTCAGATATGCCACACTGGTGTGAGAAAACTGGTAATGAACTTGTGCTTCAGGAAGATATTGAAGGTGGTGTAACCCGCATGTTAATTAAGAAAAAATAGGAGATTATATCATGTCCAAAACGAATGAAGGTTCTGTTTTGACTCAGTTGTTTAAGACTTTCTTCGGAAAGCACTGGCCTGTTTGGGTTGGTGGTATTTTGTTGGGATTTTTAAATATTCTGCTTTTTGCCATCAAGAGCCCATGGGGTGCTAGTGGTGGTATTGGCAACTGGGGTGAAAACATATATTCTGTACTAGGAGTCTTTTCTTTGGAGAATGTAACTGCTACCAATGCTAGTTTATATGGAATGCTTTGTCTGATGATTATTGTGGGCTCATTTATTGGAGCTTTGTTTTCAAAAGATTTTGCGCTTCGTATTCCTCCTAAGGGTGAAATGATAAAAGGTCTTTTGGGTGGTATTCTCATGGCAATTGGTGCAACAATCGGACTTGGATGTACCATAGGTGCTTTTTTTAGTGGAGTTCCAGCTCTTTCAGGAGGAGCAATAATATTTAGTTTTGCTCTAATGGTGGGTGTAATTGTTGCCCTTCGTTATCTCATGTGGGAAATGGAAAAATTCCCAAAATGGAGCTCAGGAAAGAGCTATACCTGGTTTTCTGCAAAAGGAAAAGGTCGTACACATACCATACTTGGTTGGGTTATGGTGGTTGGAGTTGGCGTTTTAGCTTATTCCTATACAAAATCACTACAGACTATGACTTGGTTTGTTATAGTAGGTGCGCTTTTTGGCCTTATTAGTCAGCGCTCTCGTTTCTGTATTGTTAAAGCTTTCCGTGATCCATTAATGACTGGAGAGTCTCACGGTGCAGTTGGAGTAATTGCAGGTTTAATGATTGCTCTTTTTGGATTTACTGCCATTAAATATTTCGGTATTGGTGTCGATGTTACATCACTGAGAGCTCGTGAAATGACATGGGTTTTTCCACATTTTTGGGCAAAAGCTGCAATTGGTGGTGTGATTTTCGGTATCGGAATGACCATTGCCGGTGGATGCGCCGTTGGTACATTATGGCGTATTGGTGAAGGACAATTCAAGCTGTGGTTATCAGGTATTGGTTTCCTACTTATGGCGCCAATCTCTAAGCTATTTCTTGTTCCAAAAGTTGATGGAATTCTGCCTCAAAGTATGAAATTCAAAAGCTTCTTGCCAGATTATATTGGTTACGGTGGCTCTTTTGCACTCGTTGTTGCCATACTCTTGTTCTGGTATTGGTTTGTCAAATGGAATGAAAAAACAGGAAAATTCAGTGCCTTCTAAAACAAAACAGCTATGAAAAATATACTTAGGTTTCTAATGATTGCCTTTCTGGCTTTAAGCATAAGTTCTTGTGTAGGAATTTATGAAGATGGCTCTGAATTGGCGAATGATAACGTTGACAAGGTAGAGCAAATTGGCGTGGCAAAATTGCAAACCATCCTCGATTCAGAAAATGAGTACGTGCTAATCGATGTTCGTCAGTCTAATGAATACCTGCTTGGAAATATTCCGGGATCTGTTAATATTCCCAGAGGACAGCTGGAATTTAAAATCAATGATGCGGATTTTTGGTCTGAGCAATATCTCTATCCACCCGAAAAGTCTACCTTAATTATTATATACTGCAAAAGTGGTAATAGGGGAATTCTTGCTGCCAAAACCCTAAATCAACTGGGTTTCAATAATGTTGTGAACCTCGAAGGAGGATTTATGGCATTTGATCCCGAATTTGACGAATCTTCAGCTACACCCCATTCATCTGGTGGTTGCGGTGGCTGATAAATTGAAACTAAAAACAAACACAAATAAAACACAAACAAGATGAAAAACAAAAAGTTTTTAAACATTTTAATGCTGGTTGCATTAGCTTTATCAGTGGTAATTTCTTCATGTCGAAAAGATGATGACGACATTGTTGATCCGGTTGTAACTGACTATCATAGCGAGTTAACAACTTATCTTGCTGCAAATAGCATGGATCTCACTTCAGTTTTAACAGGTTGGACCATTTCTGCTCATGATTTGGATTCAATTGGAATTGCAAACTATTTTATAATTGACCTTAGAAACTCAACTGACTTTGGTCTAGGTCATATTGATGGAGCACACAATTCAACATTAGGAAATATTCTTACTGTTGCCGATAGTGCAAATGGAACTCCTATTGTTATTGCATGTTATACAGGACAAACAGCTGCATGGGCGCATGTTGCTCTTCGTTTAAGTGGTTACTCAGATTGTAAAATTCTTCTTTTCGGTATGAGCGCATGGAACTCAGATTTTGATAGTTGGACTACTAATATTGGTGATGTTGGAATTGGTAATTCAAATTGGTCAACAACCAACACTATTCAAACTCCTGTAACATTTGCTGCTCCTTCACTTACTTGTACTGCTACAACTGGTGCTGGAATCCTTCAAGAGCGTGTAAATTACATTCTTACTCTTGGTTTTCAGGGTGTTACCAATACTGATGTTTTAACTACTCCTACCAATTATTTTATCAATAATTATTGGGTTGAATCTGATGTAAACGCAATGGGTCATATTGTTGGTGCATACAGAATTAAAGAAACTCTGAATTTGACAGACAATGGATTCCTTAATTTGAATTCAGCTGGTACTGTTGTTACTTATTGCTATACCGGACAAACTTCATCTGCAATTACTGCATATCTAACTATTCTTGGCTATACCGCAAAGAGTTTGAAGTTTGGTGCTAATGGTATGATTTATAGCAATATGACAGGTCATAAGTGGACTGCTTCAGGCTCATATCCTTACGTAACCAACTAATATTTAGATAGCCATGAAAACTTTTCGTAATTTAAGCATTCTTTTCGCCGTGTTGCTGTTCTCTTCAACTGCTGTTTTTTCACAGGGTTGTATGGGCGGCGACTCGGGCGATGGCGCTAAAGTAAAAGGGTTTATCCAGCCTCAGTTCATGTACAATTTTAATGGTGATGATGCTGCTGGCAATAGCTTAGATGAAAACTCTTTTATGTTTAACCGCGCTCGTCTTGGCGTTTTGGGATCTATCATTTATGATATAGACTATTATTTCTTTACTGAAATTAGTCCTTTCAAAAACCAGGCAGCTACACCGCATTTACTCGATGCATATGTTTCTTATACGCGCTTCGGTAAGTATGCGAAAATCTCTTTGGGGCAGTTTAAGTCTCCATTTAGTTTGGAACAGAATACTGGTTGTTCAGAATTATATACCGTTAATCGTTCCGACGTTGTAACTCAGCTTGCTGGTCCTATGCGTGATCTTGGTGTTATGGTAAGCGGTGGTAACGATACCACTCTGCTTCGCTATAGCTTAGGATTTATGAATGGAACAGGATTAGGTGTTTATGATGACAATGGAAATAAGCACTTAGTAGGTCGTTTAACGGTAAAACCTCTTGAATTTCTTCAAGTTGGTGGTAGTTTCAGAACGGGAAAAGTAAATCCTACTAATCCAGATTCTGTTAAAAATGATCTTTATCGTTATGCTGGTGAAGTGAAGGTCGATTATAAAAACTTCATGTTTCAAGGTGAATATATGATGGGTACTGATCGCTTATACAGTCCATCTATGGTGCCTGTTTATGGAGGATGCGGTGGAATTGTAGCGTATGATACAAAAATTGCTGGCGATTATCACAAAAGTGGTTATTACGCTATGATTTCATATAAAACGTCGTGGAATATTGAGCCTGTAATTAAATTCGACTCATACACAGCAGATTCAGATACATCAAACGCATGGAGTGATCGTTTAACATTTGGAATTAATTATTTCATAAACGATTACTCACGTTTGCAAATAAACTATGTATATGTAAACGAGCCAACAGCTGTAACAAACGATATGCTTATCATTCAGCTGCAGGCAAAATTCTAACCGAAAAATAAAAAAATCATGAAAAAAACGATTTCAATACTGGTATTATTCATAGCCTTTTTGAGTTATGCCAGTGCTCAGATGACTTCAGCAAAAAGTCTGAAACCTGAGATAGACAATAATTCTGTTATTTGTATCGATGCACGTGGTGCTGCCGATTACAATAAATCTCACGTTAAAGGAGCCATTAATATTGATGTGGAAACTCTTTGCTCAAATAATGCTATGCAAAGTGCTTCTGCAATGGCTTCAGTTTTTGCATCAAACGGCGTTTCAAAAAACAGTGCAATTGTAATTTATTGCAAAACTGGAGTTCGTGCCGGACGTATGTACTTCATTCTGAAGTATCTGGGTGCAACAAATGTAAAATGCCTACATGGAAATATGGCTGGATGGGTTTCTTCTCGCTATCCTGTAACCAATAAAGCTACTACTAAAAGTGGTGGTTCATTCTCTGCTGGTTCAAACAGCGCAATGGTATGCGACAAAGCTTATGTAACATCAAAACTGGGTAGTGCCACAACTGTAATTCTTGATACCCGTGAAGCAGCTGATTATAATGCTGGTCATATCGATGGCGCTGTAAATATCCCTTACGCGTATTTCAATAACCCTGAAACCAAACTGAAAAGTTCAGGTGAGCTAACATCCCTTTTTAATAATAAAGGTGTAACTAGTAATAAAGAGGTTATTGTGTATTGTAAAACCAGCTCTTCAGCTAGCTATGCATGGTTTATACTCCATGAATTGCTGAGCTATCCTAATGTTAAAGTTTTTGATGGCGGTTATTCTGCCTGGAATTAAAAGGCGTTAATTATGAAAAACAGAATTCTTTTTACTGTTTTTGCAATTGCTTTGATGTATGCATTCACTGCATGCAATAATGCGGCCGATGATAAGCAATACAGCTCAGTCGACGAGATGGTGAGCTTTGCTAAAGAAAACATTACTAGTATCAGTATCGATGAGTTTCATACTGAATTTGCAGAAGCAGAGCACTTGACCATCGTTGATGTTCGTGAACCTGAAGAATTCGCAATTTCATGCATCCCCGGGGCCATTAATGTCCCCAGAGGTGTACTGGAGTTCAGTATCGGAGATAAAGTATCTCGCGGCGAAACCGTTTATGTGTATTGCAATAATACCAATCGCTCAGCACTTGCTGTTTATGATATGGCAAAGCTAAAGTACTCGAAAGCCGTTATGATTGATTCGGGTTATGACGTGTGGCAGGAAAAATATCCTGAAGACGTGCAACTTGAGCCCTCAGGTTCAGAAGAAAATAAACCCGCTGCATCCCACGGTGGTGGTGGTTGTGGTGGATGATAATCACTAATAAAAAGATTGTTATGGCAAAAATGACTATTGGATTGTCATCGGGAAGTATTGATAAACTTACAGGAGCCGGCGTTATGATGGTTGGTGCCGCTGCCGATGATTATGAAATTGAAGTATATGTGTTGCTTACAGCTGCTCGTGCTTTTGTGAAGGGCAACGAGGGTTTAACAGACTCTTTCGTTGAATATCCAGAGCAGAAAGAGGAAATGTTGAGCAAATTGAAAGAACTTAACACTCCATCTTGGCTCGAGTTTTTTGAGCAGGCTAAAGAATTTACCGATGTGAAATTTTATATCTGTAGCCTGGCAGGTAAACTGTGGGGTGGTGAGAAAATGGAAGATTTTATCGATATCGTTGATGGAATATGTGGAATTGGACAGTATCTCGATGCTGCGAAAGAAGCAGATATCCATATATCCATCTAAAATCTCGAAATTGTGATTTATGTCACATATTTCTTTTCCCACTATCACAGAAAACAATTTTCAAACTCACAAAATGAGTGAATCTATGCGGGATTACATGGCTTATCTTTGCTAAGTGATTCTGCAGCGCAGAAATTGATTAAATAACTAAAAAATAGAAAAATGGAAACTGAAGAATTGAAAACCTTAAGCGTGAATAAAAGTGTTGATGCTCGTGGAACTGCATGTCCCGGCCCACTATTGGAAGCTAAAAAAGCAATTGGCGGACTCGGAAGTGGCGAAACCATGGAAGTTCTTTCAGCTGACGAAGGTACCCGTGTAGATATTCCAAAATGGTGCAAGAAGCAAGGCCATGAATATCTTGGTACTTTAGAGGAAAATGGGTATTTCCGCATTTTCTTAAAAAAAGTTTAAGACTATGAATTCGAAGTTGAATGCACGAATATTAGTGTTTTCTACCGACAAAATTTCAGATCCTGCCATTGATATGGCAGGATTACTGAAATTGCATTATCCGCCAAAAGTCTATACAATTCCACTTCCATGTTCTAGTGCTGTTAAAACAAAATGGATTCTGCACGCTTTTGAGCAGGGATTCGATGGTGTTTTTATTGCCGCCGATGGAAGCGATTGCCCTTATGGTGAATCGTGCACGGAAAAAACAGGAGATATCGTGAAGAGAACTCACGATATAATGAAAGAGAAAAACATTGATCCTATGCGTCTGAAAATGGCTGCTATCTGCTCTGTTTGCAGTGAGTCATTTGTAAAGCAGGTGAAGAGTTTCGATGAAGCATTGATAAAAAACAAAAATGCCGAATAATGCCAAACATTGAAAAAAAATCATTCGATGCCCTCGTTGTTGGTGGAGGAATTGCAGGTGTAGAATCTGCAATTAATATTGCCAATAACGGTTTGAAGGTATTGCTGGTTGAAAAAGATTTGACGATTGGCGGTAAAATGATAATGTTGAGTAAAGTGTTTCCTACACTTGATTGCTCGGCATGTATTACTACTCCGAAAATTTCGGAAGTTGACCGTCATCCGAATGTTACGATAATGACCAATACTGAGGTATTGCATATCGACAAGCAAGATAAACACTATTTCAAGGCTCAGATTAAAGAAAAAGCTCGTTATGTAGATGTTTCAAATTGCACCGGCTGTCAGCTTTGCGAAGATGCTTGTCCGGTTGTTGTTCCTGATCAGTATCAATATGGTATGGTCGGTAGAAAAGCAGCTTATATACCTTTTAATATAGCTAGCCCTCGTGTTGCAAGTATCGATATTGAAAACTGCTCTTTGTGTGGTGCCTGCGAAAAAGCATGCCCTACTCAGTGTATCGATTTTACACAGGAAGATAAGGAATACGAAATTGTAGTGAAGTCTGTTGTAATTGCTACAGGTTTTAATCTTTTCGATCCTTTGAAAATCCCTCGCTATAGTTACGGATCAGCTAAAAATGTTATTACATCCATGGAGATGGAGCGTCATCTTGCGCCAACACGTCCGTATAATCACGTTTTGCGACCTGGTGATGGAAAAATGCCCGATAATATTGCTTATGTGCTATGTACAGGATCTCGTGATATGACAGTCGGAAATCCAATCTGTTCGCAGATTTGCTGTATGTATTCAATTAAACAGGCTCAACTATTAATGGGTGCTTTACCAATGGCAGATGTAACTATATATTACATCAATATTCGTTCGTTTGGTAAAGGATTTGAAGAATTTTACGAACAGGCTAAAGGTATGGGTATTAACTTTGTTAAAGGGAAAATTGGCCAAATTGATGAGCTTGAAAATGGTGACCTAAAAGTGCGCTACGAAGATATTAACCAAGGTAAACTTGTGGAATCAAAACACGATCTGGTTGTACTGTCTGTAGGTGCTATGGCTAATGAAGATCCAAAGACAATGTTCAAAGCCGATACATGGAAACAAGATGAATTTGCTTTTGCACAACAGAAAGACCTGTTTTATACGCCTTCTTTAAGTAGTATTGATGGTGTATTTCTTGCTGGTACTACTAGTGGCCCAATGGATATTCCAGATACCATCCTTTCTTCAGGTGCAGCCTCTATGGAAGCAATTCGATATATTAAACAAGCAAAGGTAGAGATATGAAGCAGAAAATAGGTGTTTATATTTGCCATTGTGGCGGAAATATTTCCGACTACGTTGATGTGGACAAGGTGAAAGATGTCCTTGCCAAAGAAGATGGTGTATACGTTTCAAAAACTACCATCTTTGCCTGTGCCGATTCAAATCAAAAGGAAATGGTTGCCGATATAAAGGCAAATGAGCTCGATGCAGTTGTTGTAGCATCATGTTCGCCAAAATTGCATCAGATTACTTTTCAGGCGGTTACCGAGCGTGCCGGCTTGAATAAGTATAATTATGTTCATGCTAATATTCGTGAGCAAGTTTCATGGCCTCATTCCGATAATAAAATTGGCGCTACCGAAAAAGCAATTCAAATTGTTCGTTCTTCTGTAGCAAAAGTTCGCCTTTCTCAAGCAATTGAGCCCATTGAAATTGATACTCAACAGGCTGTTCTCGTTCTAGGTGCAGGTATTGCTGGAATGAAAGCCGCAATCTCGCTTGCAAAAATGGGTACCCAAGTATATCTTGCAGAACGCGAACATTTTATTGGTGGTCGCATCGCTCATTGGGATGTGCTTTGTGGAACTGAAGAAACAGGTAAAGAATTGGTTACTCGTCTTTATACCGATGTTATAGCCAATAAAAATATTACCCTTTATACTGGTGCAGAGATGGTTAGTAGTGGTGGCAGTAAAGGTAATTTCAATGTTCAGCTAAAACTGAAACCTCGCTATGTTGCGGATGTTTGTGATGATAAAGAAAATATTAAAAAAGCAATAGAAGTTTGCCCAGTTGAAGTTCCTGATGAATTTAATTTCGGAATTACCAAGCGCAAAGCTATTTATCATAACTTTCCAAGCGAATACCCTCAGGCTGCTGTTATCAATATGGACGATTGTACCCGATGCGGTGAATGTGAAAAGGTCTGTGATAAAATTGACCTAAGTCAGAAAGAAGAAACTGTTGAGGTGAAAGTAGGTTCAGTGCTCGTTGCCACTGGTTTTGATTCTTATACCCCAGGCGAAGGTGAATTTGGTTATCAAGCTATTGACAATGTTATTACCCTTTCTCAATACAAACGTTTGCTTGCTATTAGCAATGGTGAACTGAAATGGAATGGTAAGAAGATTGAAAATGTTGCTTATATCTATTGTGTAGGAAGTCGTCAGGTGGAAGGTGAAAATAAGTATTGCTCTCGTTATTGCTGTACTGCAACCATCAATACTGCTCTTCGATCAAATGATAAGTTTAAAAACCTGAATCATTTCCATTTTACTCGCGGTATGCGAACCTATGGTAAGCAGGAGGTTTTCTATCATGAGGCATCTAAGCAAGGTCATGTTTTCTTTCAGTCTTATGGCGATGACCCAACAAAAGTTGAAAATAAGAATGGTAAAACTATCGTAAAAATCAACGATATTCTAACCAATAGAAAAGAGTTGGAAGTTGAAGCCGATTTGGTTGTGTTGGTTACAGGAATGGTGCCTCGTGCTCATAATACTATTGGTGATATCCTTAAAATTCCTAAGGGACGCGATAAGTTTTACAATGAGATTCATATGAAACTCAGACCAGTGGAAACGGTAATCGATGGTGTAACTATTGCCGGTGCTTGTCAAGGACCGAAAAATATAGTTGAATCAATTAATTCTGCATTATCGGCATCCATTAAATCTTATTCGTTTGTAAGTAGCGATAAGTTGTCTGTTGAGCCTATTGTTGCAAAGATTGATGAAAATCTTTGTCAATATTGCGATGCATGTACAACTGCCTGTCCGTTTGATGCGATTTCTAAAGTGAAGTCTGGATCAAAAGATGTAGCTCTTATCAACCATACTGTTTGTAAAGGCTGTGGAATGTGTCTGCCTGTGTGCCCGACTAATGCTATTCAGCTTATTACATTTAGTGATGATGAGGTTGAGAATATGATCAATGTTTTGGCCAACGAATTGTAAAACTCCAATTGAAGAAAAATGGAAAAAAAAGAAACTTTTAAGATAAAACGCGAAACTCATACTGTATCGCAGAGGGTCAAAGATGAACTGAAGGCCTTCAATCAAATTCGCAGAAAGATTCTGGAAGCCATCGGAGAAGAGGAGTTGAATATTCCCGATATCGCTGACAAAATTGATATGAGCAAAGAAGAGACCATGTACTATGTAATGTCTCTTGTGAAATTTAATAAACTCCAGGCCACCGCTATGGATGACATGGACGAGTATTACTTCTATAAAATTAAGGAATAATGGCAAAGGTAGATTTGAAATTCGGAAAAAAGCTAAAGAAATTTGGGGCCATTGATTTCAATGCCTGCTATAATTGCGGAACATGTACTGCAGTTTGTGCTTTGTCTGATGAAAAAGATTCTTTCCCAAGAGAAATGGTGCGTTTTAGCGTTACCGGACTCTCTGAAGACGTGAAAGGATCTTTGAAACCATGGCTTTGCTATTATTGTGGTGAGTGTACTACCTATTGCCCGCAGGAAGCCAAACCTGGTGAGCTTATGATGTCGTTGCGCAGATATGCAACTTCTCGTTACGACTGGACAGGTCTTAGCGGATTACTCTATAAAAACCTTCTCGCTTATATTATTTCCTTCCTGCTGGTAATTGCAGGTGTAATTGGTGCGTATTTGAGTGATACATTTACTACAGAAGAATGGTTTCATTACGGGCATTATTTCGAAATGCTTGCCATTGTGGGTGTGTTTCTACTCATTTTGACTCCAAATATATTTAGAATGTGGCTGTACTCAGTGCAATCTAAAAAGAAAGGGTTCAAACTTAAACATTACTTCTCTGCTTTTGGCGAACTCCTTGTGCATATGTTTACACAAAAAAGAACCCTGAAATGCGACGATGATGCAAAGAATAAAATTTGGTGGTTCGAACATTTTATTCTTGTATTTGGATACTTGGCACTTTTGTTTACTACAGTTGTTCTCGACTGGTTTGCAACCGAAGTGCCCTTCATTATTTATATGGGATATGTGTTTAGCGGAATTATATTTATCGTAACCTTCGATTTCGTAATTCGACGAATTAGAAAAAGATCAGAAAAAAGTACTTTCTCGCATCCGTCTGACTGGTTCTTCGTAATCTGGTTATTCCTTATGGGCGTGTCAGCATTTGCCGTTCGTCTGCTGGTTGATACTGGACTCATACTCGATAATTTCTGGGTTTATTTATTCCATGTTATAATTCTTGTGCAATGGGCATTAATTATCGTTCCATTTGGTAAATGGACTCACTTCTTGTACCGATCATTTGCAATGTATTTCGACAAGGTGAATAAGTTGAATGCAGCCTAAGTGCACGAACTTTGTTTTTTTCAAGGAGCCTGTGGAATTTTCTACAGGCTTTTTTGTTAACCCTAATCTCTATGTTCAGAAAATGTATGGGTTTTAGAATCGTAAACTACCTTTAATGTATATTCTTCATTATGGAAAATAGGCTCGTTTGCCCCTTCTTTCCATTCATCCCATTTATGTTCGATGTATTTTGTGATAATTCCATTTTCAACCTTTGCTTCAGTATGGGTGAAATCGCCTGCGCCTCCGTCATCATAAGCAAGTCTGAATTTACTATGCATATTGCCGTCTAAATCAAAAACAAATATCGGATATTCCAAATAAACGGCAGGAACCGGGCAAATGGTTTCATAGCAAATTAATGCAAGATCATTTGTTTCTGGGATATAGAACATTCCTATAGACGACTGTCTTTGGAAAAAGCATCCTTCTTCCATTTCGTCGGTATTGATGTCAAAATATTTTTTTAGATAGATATTATCTAGAAATTCATGCTGAGAAATTTCAATTTCTCCATTTGCCATATCACTTGCTTGAATAAACACTTCTTCACCATTGAGATAAATAGATGAATTTGAGATGTCTTTAAATTTAGAAACTAAACTCTCAAAAGTCACATCTTTTCCCTTTAATTTGTTTTCTGCATCAATGATCAGTTCCAGATTTTTCTTTTCGGTTTCAGAAAGTTTTTCGTCTACATTATCATATTGCGGCTTATACCAGTCGAATTGAGCAAAATAATGAGCTAGAAAATTGTTTTTGAATTGATATCCATGACGAGCAAAAATTTCGTTACGCATAATGAGAAGCTCATCTGCATCTTTATCGATTAAGTCTTCCTGTGTTAGGGCTTCAGGTGCAGAAATCTCAGTATTGGAATCATGATTCGAAGTGTTTTCTGAATCAGACTGGTTATTGTTTGAGCAAGCAGAGAGAAAAAGAATCATTACTGCCAGGCCTATTAAATTGAAATAATTATTTTTTGAGTTCATGACCTTTTGTTTTTATGACTGAGGGTAAATTTAATAATTATTATTTGATTCTCTGTAATTGTGTCACTCTTCGACTGGGCTCTTAGTGACGAAAAGTACTATTACACGTCATGCAGTGCTTGTCAAAGGATTCAAGCGTTGTAAGTCGCAAAATGCAGCCGCCGCTCAAACCTTCAATGTTTCCATAACCTTGAAGGTTTTACAACCAAACTTAGGTTTACATAAATATCTCAAGTTGAAATATTTTGCATATCGCTTTGATGGAAATAAACTAAATCTTACTTTTGCTTTGTGAATCAAAACCAAGAGCACAATAAAGATTTTACTAAGAACACCAAGTGGTTATATGCTGCTGCATTGGCTTGTCTTTGGGCGGCTTCTGAAATTGTGCTGGGTAGTTTTCTTCACAATCTTCGTGTGCCTATGCGTGGAAGCATTCTTGCTGCAATTGGGGTAATGATTATGGTTTCTGCTGGCGTTCGATGGAAAATGAGTGGGGTATTTTGGCGTGCAGGTCTAATAACTGCTCTAATGAAATCGGTAAGCCCGAGTGCCGTGCTTCTGGGCCCAATGGTGGCAATTTTTATGCAAGGAACAATTATGGATCTCTCCAGTAGAATAGGGAGACATCGTAAAATTTCGTATATCATTGGCGGTGGTTTATCCATCTCCTGGAATTTCATTCAATTAATATTAGGCTATTTACTTTATTACGGCTACGATGTAGTGGAATTGTATGATAAATTGGTTTCTTATGCTGCAAAAGAACTTGGATCGCAGTCTTTCTCCGGAAATAGTTTGCTCTTTATATTGATTTCAGTTTATTTTATAATTGGTGTAGTAGCAGCATTTTTTGGTATTCGAAGTTTGAGAAAATCAAAGCGAATTCCACACATAAAACCACAACGCGATTTGCAAAGTGTCTTTTCTCAAAAGCGTACAGGTGATTTTCAATATTCACTATACTTTGCATTACTTATTCCATTGTTTGTAATTGCAGCATTGTATATGCTTGCCCGAATGCCCGTTGAAGTGTCGTTTACCATGATTCCCGGGTTAATCATTTTTCTGATCCTACGTTATAGAGCAGGTTTGCGCAGATTGGCCAAATTGAAATTTTGGCTTGTCTTTCTTGCCATTACCATGTTGTCTTCTTTTCTGTTGGGTGAAAATCTTTATGAAGGGATGATAATTGGTGTTAAAATGAATTTCAGAGCGGTATTTATTATTATTGCACTGGCTTCTTTTAGTATGGAATTGAAGCATCCAAAAATCAATGCATTTTTGTCTAGATCGGGTAGTATTATTCCATCAGTTCTTGAAGCTACATTCGATACTTTGCCTATGGTAATTTCTCATCTTCCTGAGGCTAAGCTTTTTTTCAAAAACCCTTTAAAGGCTTTATCAAATCTTATTTCCAATTCATTTATCTGGGTCGATTCTCTTCGGTTTAGATCTATGAAAAGTGCACCAATATTAATTATCACAGGAGAAAAGGGTAGTGGTAAGTCAACATTATTGGAAAAAGTAATTTTGATCTTGAAGGATAAGAATTATGTTCTTTGTGGTTTTGAAATGCTGTATCGTAAGCAAAATGACATTCATGTTGGATATAGTCTGAAATTGATACCAGAGAACAAAGAAATTATCCTTGCCGGGAATGATGTGAAAGATATATTGGTAAAGGTTGGACCGTATTCTCTTTCAGCATCTGCAGTTAAGGAAGCAAAAACTCATGTTTTGCAGGGTTTTCATCAGTCTGATATTGTTATTATTGATGAATTGGGTCCATGGGAAGCCATGGGCGGTGGTTGGTATTCAATTATGAAGAAGATTCGCAGTGAGCAGAAACCCGCTGTTCTTGTCGTTCGAACTCAGTTGCTTGAATCGTTTTTGCAGTTTTGGAGTATTGATAATTATTCAGTATTGGATAGTGATAATGCCAATTTCGAAGAAAGCACCGATTCTTTTATTGCCTCTTTATAGCGGAACCCGTTGTGCGGTTTGTATATGGAATTACTCACATTTATTTATTAACCTGAGTTAGGATTTGAGACATCATTAGAGGATGTTTTTTACTTTTATCCGTCATGCAGAGGACCTGTCCTGAGCCTGTCGAAGGGTGTCGAAGCATGACTATGAATTTCGTTTGTCACTCTTCGACGGGGCTCAGAGTGACGAAAAACATTCTAAAACAGTTATGTTGAGCTCCGTATTCGCTTTATTTATAACTGTCCGACAACCTAAGCAGCACTATTAATTTTAGGTGTCAGACATGTATTTCCTTACTCACAAGGAGCTATTGCTATTCGATTCCTGAATATCAGTGTGTAGTATTCAAAATATTAATTAAACCGCAAAACGCGTTAGTGGAAGTATATTCTATTATTTTTTTGTTTTGAAGAGCAGTATACCTTTTGCAAAGATTTTCTTATACGGTATTTGATCGAGAATTAGAACGGAACTGAAAATTCCGATAAATTGCACAATCATGATGGTCATGTATTGATGCCGTTCTGTTTCCAAAGAGTCGGCAAGATAAAGAAGAACTACGTTGGCTAAAAATAGAAGAGAGAGTATCAATGGGAAAATCAATATGAACTTTCGTTTTCTGAAATATAGATATGTGGAAATAACCAAGAGAAAAATTAAACCATAAATTTTGAAAAATGGAAAAACCATGCTGCCATAAATACTGAATGATTCTGGTGGATTAATATATCCGAAATCATACGCCATTATTTTTGCCAAATCCGATTTCTTTTCATTCCATAAGAAAAAGTTTTTGGGATGGGTTATTAAATACTTGAAATACACGCTTTTACCATCTTCTATTACCCATTTGTTGAACCTAGTAATGGTGGTATCGTCGTACATGGGAAAAATATCTTTCCAATTGGCTAAATTGCCGTATTTTTCTTTAATGAGCTCTGCATCTGGCATTCCATGATCAATAAACCACTGCGTTTTTTCTTCCGATGGTAAAATGCGGAATACTATATTGTTCATAACCGGAATTCTGTATCGATTTCCAATTTGAGCTGTTTTTTGCTGAATGAAGAAAATAATGATTGCAAACAAAACCAGCGATACATAATAATATATTCTTTGCTCTTTTTTGTGAAAGAACCATACTACTAGGAGTATTGATAGATAGAATAGTATTAAAAAATACGGCCAGCTATCTCTGGTAAATGAAAATAATATCGTGCATAGAATATGCAAAACAAAATATATTGTTTTTTTCTTTTGAAACAGATAAAGAAAAGAAGCAAGCCAAATGAAAAACATGGATATACCTAGTGATTCAGAAAGAATAGAGTTGGTCCAACCCATAATGTTCCACCACGACATTAAAAAATACCAAGAGAATAGAAGTATTAGCTGTATGTCTTTTTTTCTTATAAATAAAGAAATAGCGGCAAAAATCAGGAATACGGCCAAGTAATGCATGATTTTTTGCATTACAATGATATTTTCAGGTAAACTACCAGCTATTTTGTAGAAAAGAGGTACTGTAAATGGGCGTGGATAAAACATATCCTTTTTTTCTGGCACCCAAAAATCTTGACTGTCGAGAGGCTTTTTTGACTGTTCAAGATAGTCATACGGGTCGCAGAGGTTTGCCCAAATTTCGCGGGTAACTTCAATCTTAAGAAGCATCCATAATGAAACTACCGCCAATATTATATTTAAGTAAACAGGGTAGTGTTTCTTAAAATGTGGTAGCAATTTTATTTGAATGCGCATAAACTAGTATTGAATATGATTAGTATTCAAATTACTCTATTGAAACGAAGATGAAGACTTAATTAAAAGTCGCTAGTAATTGGGGGTGGGGGCGGTGTTACAGAACTAAAACTGTCGTTTTTTACAACAGACAATACCGTTGTTGCATTACCAATATCAATTCCAATTGCATTAACATTGGATCCTTCTGAATGATTTTTGCTGTAAATTGCATATCCTTTTGAAGCAGCAAGCGCTGGTTCATCAAATACGCGAACAGGAACGATGCCTTCAAATTCTTCGCGGAAAAGATTAATTAATTCATCGTACATGGCACCGCCACCAACAATAATCATAGCTTTGGCTTTGCCAAAATCTGCATCACTGAAAGTTTTTGACAGTAAAGGAGAAATTACTTGCTTATAGTAAGTGCTTAGATATTTTTTTCTCAGCTCACCTACATTGACCATTTTACGATTGATGGTTAATTGACCATTTTTAAAACCTGTATCAATCTGATGTTCGGTTTTAAGACCAATATAATGAGAGTTTTTTAGTTCTTTAGCCGCTGCTGTAATGGCATAACGCAAACCTTGTCCAGAAATCATGGTGCGTTGAACCAACCCGTCAGGAGTGCTTAAAGCTGCTTCGAAAGTTCCATATCCAAGACTAATAATGAAGTAGTTACTTACTGCAGCATCTGCATTTCTTATAGCTAAATCACATCCGGCTAGCTCAGGAATTACGTATGCTTTTGCAACACTAATACTGCTATCCTTAATTTCTTCATTTGAAAATGTGGAAGCATCAAATCTGATATTATGATTGTTTTGTAACCATTGTGCAGCTTCATTTCTGTATAGCTGATAGGTAAGGTTTGGAAAGCCGGTAGTGACATACATAGCTCCGTTGCTTTCGCTGGAAGCCAATAGCAAAGCTGATTTTGCTAAAAGCCTGAAATCCGTTTCCTCGGGTGAACTATTCAGTGTTTTTTGTGGTGAAGATCCTTCCAAAATGGCCAGATCGCCAACCAAATAAGGCGTTTCATTGTGATAAACACGCAGACCTTTTAAAAGATCAGGAGCAACTTGTTTTAGTTCAAAACTATTTGCTTCAATAACACTGGGAATGGTGTATGTCTTCAACATATTATTATATTTTGTTCAAAACTAAAAAAATTTATTTACAAAATCGATATTTATCTATGAAATCTTTTCTAAAATTGATTGTTAATAACATAAATGCCTGAACTTAGAAATTATTAAAAAAGCCACCAACTGTGGCCATAATCAGTTTTTAAGAAAATAGATTAGTCGTCGACTTCGTTATTATCGTCGTCATCTTCTTCTATTCCAAGGAATTTTGCGTCGGAATCGTACATAACTTCAAAAACTTCACCGTTATGTTCTATTTCAACATCGTAGGTAATGCTGCCATCTTCAAGTTTAATTTCGTCTGCTTCCAAAAGTTCAGCACCGGGATATCTACTTTCAATATCATCTTTTATGCCTTGTGAGAGATCGGCAGGATTAATTTCAACTTCGTTTTCACCGTCATTATCGGTCAAAGATTTTCCAGTTTTGTCAAACGACGCTTCCAGTTCTTTGCCACTAATTGTGAATTCAACTTCAAATACATCGTCTTCGATTTCCCAAACCACATTTTTAGCAGTTGGATATTCTTTGTTGAAAGCTTGAGTTACGGCTTCGGGAATGCTGTCTTTTTTAGTATCATTGTTTTCTTTTTTTCCTCCGCAAGAGCTGATAGCTAAAACAATGAGCAGCAGAGATAAAAAGTTGATTGTTTTCATGTTTTCTTCGTTTTTGGTTACTCTAATGAACAAATGTAATTTTAAATCATTAAAGAACCTAAGATTTTATTTCATAGGTACTTCAATGAGCAGAATTTTTGATTTTTGTAGAGATTCAATTTGAATAAGGTCTGTTTCCCAAATTCCTATAGCATCTCTTTTGTCAAGCATCTCTTCATTCACAATGATGTGACCTTCAATTAGAAAAATGTATACTCCGTTTTTATGATTTTTTAAAGTATAGTTTAATGTTTTTCCTTGCTCAATTTCAGTAATATTGAGCCAAGATTCTTGGTGTATCCATAATTCGTCAGATTCATTTTTCGGACCTACGATTTGCAGAAATCTGTTTTGCATTTCATTGGCTAAGATTTTTTTTTGCTGGTATCGTGGCTCTAGATCTTCTTCTTTGGGAAATATCCATATTTGTAAAAACTTTCCAGCTTCATCTTTAAAATGATTGTACTCGCTGTGTTCAATGCCTGTTCCGGCACTCATAACCTGTATTTCCCCAACAGAAATCACTCCCGAATTGCCCATGCTGTCCTTATGCTCAAGTGCGCCTTCCAGTGGAATAGTTATGATCTCCATGTTTTCAT
Organism: Bacteroidales bacterium; assembly: GCA_016937255.1. Lineage (GTDB taxonomy): Bacteria > Bacteroidota > Bacteroidia > Bacteroidales > DTU049 > BM518. Next base: position 14,386 of record JAFGWG010000199.1, on the reverse strand, counting down.
GAGGGTGCGTGCCAAAGCCCGCTCCACCTGCAATTTCATCATCGTTTAATACCCTGAGTTTCCCAAAATGCATTCTTTCAGGATTATACCACGATGCGAAACTGAAGCTATGATGAGTCTTTAACCAGCCGTGATCGGCATATCCGCGGCTATTTGCTTTATGTAATATTGATTTCATGACTGTAGTTTATATAAAATTACAAAATACAGCCCTGTCTTTAAGTTGAAAGTGACAAATAGCAGTGTTTTAAAGAGTTTGTATTTGTGTTTGTGAAAGTTTCCAAAATATTTATAGATTTGGCATATATATTATTAGGTTCAGTCTTTATTGTTTAATCAAATTTAGAAATATGAAAAAAGTACTTGTTTTTATCGCAATGGTCATGTTTTTTTTGTCAGGATTTGCTCAAAAGGATGCAGTGATTCATTACATTAGTCTTGTAGTTGATGATGAACTGACCGATGAAGTCACTATTGAAACAAAGGATCGTAATTTTCTCAACGGTTATAGTGAAAAGGAGATTTTTCCTGATTCTTTGATGGACACTTTGATGTTATATACCGAGGAATATCTTTCAGCCCAATTGGACATGAATGTTAGTTGTTATTTTCGTCAAAATAAAAAAGGCGAGAAAATTACAACAATAGGAACAGGAAATGAACTAGTGGGTATGCCTGCAGGAACAATAAGTCAGGCTATTGAAGAAACTGAAGCCGATTATTTTATAAAAATTGTTGGTCATATAATGGGCGGTGGAACTTCTATTCAAATAGGAGAGAATAAATGGTCTAAAGTGAAACCTAAGATTACACTTGAAGTAATAGTTAAGGATAGGGATAAGAAAAAGTTTTGGGATCGAAAAATAACAGTTAAAGAATTTGGAAAGCTTCGCAGTCGTACTCATTCTGAAGAAGATGGTTCTGGTACCACATACGAAGTTACAAAACGAGAAACACTTATGCCTGCCGACATTGTTTGGATATATTTAACGGCCCTTGAAAAAATGATGGACATGGATGAATAGGCTATTTGTTTTATTAGTATTGATTTCATGACTGTGGTTTCTATAAAATTACAAACCTCAGCCCTTTTTTAAGTTGAAAGTGACAACTAGCAGCCTATTCTACTATGAATTGATGGAATTCTGTTTGTTTTCCCAAACTAATTCTGAGAATGTACATTCCCGAATTAAGTGATGATATATTTACGCGTACAGAATTTTCGTCTGGACAATCTTCTATCATTGTTTTGCCGTTTATATCAAATATTTCAATTTTCTTTATTGATTCAGTGTTTCTCTGATTTTCAACAATGATATAATCGCTTGCCGGATTTGGAAATGCTTTTGAAATTTCTACATATGACTCATTAATTGAGGAAAAGATGGTACACGAATATGCAATTGGATTGAGCTCTATTGGGTCTCCCGGTGTAAGGTCGTAGGTTGCTAGACCGCTATAATCTGCAGAATATCTTTTGCAACGAAAAACGTCGTTTGGTCTACCTGAGGGGGGAATTCCTCCCGGAGTATCTCCTTGTGTCATTGGGCCAAAGATACTTACTGGGCTAACATAATCCCACACTATAACACCATTTGAATCCACTTCGAAGAAATGACCAGAATTCCCTTCACAAATCAGTGTGTTTCCATTGGATAGCCTTTCTGCCCCTGAAATTGATCCAGAATATATATCGGTGGGATTAGAGGCAATATATTGCCAACTCAAGGCTGTAGGCGGACAGGCACTTCCTGGCGTCATTGTGTAATTTCCCAAACTGTCGACAGCTGGAATAAATGCATCAATAGTTGAGTAATTTCCTCCTGGACGGTTTGTGCCATTATTATAAACCATTATCATTCCTTCTCCCTCATATCCATTTGGAATCCATCTTACATCGTGCTGCCCGAAAAACATCTGATCGTTGGCTGTCCCACAATCATAGGCTTGCGGATTTCCCCAGCGATATAAGAGGTCGCCGCCTTTGCCATAGTTGCCACCTGAGTGTCCTGTAGCTTCGGCCGTAGTAGTGCTATGATCTATTATCCAAATTTCGTGTGTGTTGTGAAGGCTCACTGCAATCTGATCGAATTCGACATTGTAAAATATCGCATTCATGTGAAGCCAATCTTCGCTCGCAGCCATATTGGTGAAATTGATATCAATAAGCTCTGGGTGATCAGCAAGAACCCCAAAATTAGACTGGCTCGCACTGTAATCCTGAATAAGGTGATCCCAAACATACCATTCCCAAACAATGCTGTCGTTTGTTGGATTTATTTCTACAATTTTTTCAGCCCATAGACTGCCACTAACAGTAGAGGGATTTCTGCCATTAGCGATTGCGTTAGCCTCCGCGTAACTGTCCCACACAATAGCTAAAATATTACCATTGGGTAATAGCGCAATATCGTGATGTTGGCATTGATTTGTGTCGCTTATCGTATAAGACCAAACTATGTTGTTGTTTTTGTCAATTTTCTCAATAATGCCACCTGATCCGCCAGAAGTAAAAGTCGTATTGTTTAAACAACCTGTTCGCAATAAATATCCGTCATCAGTGAGATATACTGAATTGCCGGGTTTATAAGAACTAGACCAACTATAAATCAATTTTCCACAATTATCAATTAAATAGGTTTCCGTATAACTCAGTGGGGCAAAAAGAGTATAGCCGTTATAAGATTCTGCCGAGTTTTGGAATAATCCAACTGTTTGCTGAGCACTAGCCCATTGCAAAGAAATGATTTGAATAATAATGAATATCGGAAGGAGAATTTTCATGTTAATATATTTCTACAAATATCATTATAAAATGACGAGACTGCAAAAATATTCAACGAAATTGGCAATTTGATCAATAAAAAAGCGAGACTTATGCCTCGCTTTTCTGAACCAAAAATTATTATTCTATTTCACTTTAATGATCGATAGCATCTGATTGCCATTGTCGGCAGCAAGTACATAATTTCCATACAATGCAATATCAATATAACTGGCAGCATTTGGATTTACTTCAAATTTGAGCGTCATGTTCGAGGGGTTTGTAATGTCCATTACCAATAAGCCTCCCCATCCATTACCAACGTATGCAGTATTTCCTTCAATGAGCACATCGTATTCTTGAGTTCCATCAGTACCTCCGGTAAATGCTTGCAATAATGTAGGATTATTTATATCGCTTACATCAACTGAAATAAATCCTGCGCCCCAGTCGGCTAGATATGCAGTATTATTACTAACCTGAAGTCCCAGTAGCCATGGTGCATGACCAGGAGTTCCCGGATGATAATATCTTGAAATCAATGTTGGGGTAGAAGGATTGCTGATGTCGATAATATGCATATATCCAGCATTTGTACCGGCATAAATATAGTTTCCAACTATATCAAGACATTGGTACCCCCTTGCTGTTTCGTCTGTAGCACTATTGGTATATGATCCGATGAGCGTTCTGGTGTTTACGTCATAAATACTCAAAAGCCCGTTTGCACTTATTCCGCCTGCAGTAATAAGAAATGAATCGGTAAGAAATACATTGCTGCACTCATCGCCAGGATATATATGATCGACATATTGCGGACTGGCAGGATTGCTTAGTGAGTAGATATATAAGCCTTCGGTATAACCGGCAATATAGAGTAATTCATTGTGGATGAATGATTTGCGCATGTCTCCGTACGGCTGAATTGTGCTTACAACAACGGGATTATTAATGTCGGAGAGGTCAATAACAGAAAGGTTGCTCTGATTTTGACCAACATAGGCATAATGACTGTAAACTGCTACATCGTATATTCCTGTCAGGTTTACGGTAGAAACAATATCTCCCACCTGATCGGTTGGGTTATCAATAGGATCATCTACATCTTCTTTTGTGCAGGATGCAAATAGTATTACCACTGAAAGCAGTAAAAATGCTTTGAAAGGAATTAATTTTTTCATGGCTGGTGAATTTTTAGTTTCTGAGTATAAAAATACAATAATACATATCTATATCCAGAAGATTTTTGGCGAAGGCGCACTTTTTTTTGGTGAATGGGAATGGTGAAAGGGTGAAATTATTCCTTCTATATACAAAATATTTGTAAAATACGGAAATTTTGATAAATTTGTGAAAATAAATAAAAAAGCCCCGAAGATAGTCGAGGCGGCTAAATGTTTTCACAACGGAATAATCCTTATTGTGATTTGCTTTAGTTCTGGTGCAAATATAGATAGAATAAATAAAAAAAACAAAAAAAGATGAAAAAAATTTTGGGATTGGATTTGGGAACTACTTCTATTGGTTGGGCTTTTGTTAAAGAAGCAGAAACTGAAATTGAAAAATCTGAAATTATCAAACTTGGTGTTAGAGTTAACCCTTTATCAACAGATGAATTACAAGATTTCGAAAAAGGAAAGAGTATTAGTATAAATGCAGATAGGACTCTAAAACGTGGCGCAAGAAGAAATCTTTTTAGGTACAAGATGAGGCGAAATGTACTTATAGAAACTCTAAAAAATGCTATAATCATTAACGAAAATACTGTTATTGCAGAGGATGGTAAAAACACTACTTTTCAAACACTTAAATTGCGATCAAGAGCTGCTTCTGAGAAAATAGAAAAAGATGAGTTTGCTCGTGTTTTACTTTCAATTAATAAAAAAAGAGGATACAAAAGCAGCAGAAAGGCCAAGAATGAAGATGAAGGACAGGTTATTGACGGAATGGCTATTGCAAAAGAATTGTATGAAAGAAATATTACTCCAGGGCAATATTCATATGAGATATTGCAAAAAGGGAAAAAAGTACTGCCAGATTTTTATCGATCTGATTTGATGCGTGAGTTTAAGCTGGTTTGGGACTTTCAAAAACAATTTTATCCAGATATTTTTGATGATGAGCTATTGAAGGCTTTAGATGGACAAGGGCAGCAGAATAGTAGAAAAAGATTTTTAGCTATAAAAGGAATTTATACTGCTGAAAATAAAGGAAAAAGAGATGAAGTTAAATTACAGGCATATAAGTGGCGAAGTAGCGCTATAAAAAACAAGCTTGATATTTCTGAAGTTGCTTATGTACTTGTTGAAATTAATAATGATCTTAATAAATCAAGTGGTTATCTTGGATCTATAAGTGACAGAAGTAAGGAACTGTATTTTAATAATGAGACTGTTGGGCAATATTTGTACAAGCAAATACAGAAAAATAGACATACTCGATTAAAGGGGCAGGTGTTTTACAGGCAGGATTACTTGGATGAATTTGAAAAACTATGGGAAACACAAAAGTTATTTCATAATGAGTTGACGGATGATTTAAAAAAAGAAATCAGAGATCTAGTTATTTTTTATCAAAGACCTTTAAAATCACAGAAAGGGCTCATTAGTTTTTGTGAATTTGAAAGAGGTGAACGCGAATTTGTCATTAACGGAAAAAAAATTAGTAAAACTATAGGTCAACGTGTATGCCCTAAATCATCTCCATTGTTTCAAGAGTTTAAAATATGGCAAATACTTAGTAATGCTGAAGTTAAAAACAAAAAAACAAGAGAAAAGCGTAATTTGAGTATTGAGGAAAAGGATTATTTGTTCAATGAACTTAATGTTAAAGGGAAACTGCACAAGGCTGATGTTTTAAAATTGCTTTTTGATGATTTTAAGGATTGGGATATTAATTATAAAAGCATTGAGGGAAATAAAACTAATCGAGCTTTTTATGATGCATATAAAAACATACTTGTTCATGAGGGAAATGATGGATTTGATATAGATAAACTTAATTCCAATGAGATTAAGGAAACAATTCGTTCATTTTTTCTTGGATTAGGAATCAATGAGGAGATTTTTTTGTTTAATGCAGAAGTAGATGGTAAAGATTTTGAAAAACAGTCTTTTTACCAGTTATGGCATTTATTATATTCTTACGAAGGTGATAATTCACCTACGGGAAATGATGCTATATTTGTAAAACTTGAAGAAAAATACGGGTTTAGAAAAGAGCATGCGCAGTATTTATTAAATATTGAACTGGAATCTGACTATTCAAGTTTATCAACAAAAGCTATCCGAAAAATTTTCCCGTATATTAAAGAAAATAAATTTAGTGAAGCTTGCATACTTGCTGAATACAACCATTCTCATTCACTAACGAAAGAGGAAAATGAAAAGCGGATTTTAAAAGAAAAACTTGATGTGCTACCTAAAAATAGTTTGAGAAATCCAGTGGTAGAAAAAATTCTGAATCAAATGGCAAATCTAATTAATCAGATTATTGAGGATCCTGATTTGGGAAAACCCGATGAAATTAGAATAGAGCTTGCCAGAGATTTGAAAAAGAGTGCCAAAGAACGCGCGGATATGACAAGCGCTGTTTATAAAGCTTCTAATGAGCATGAGCAGATTAAAACAACACTGAGAAAAGAATTTGGAATTCAAAATCCATCTAGAAATGATATAATAAGATATAAATTATATAAGGAGTTGAAAGATGAAGGATATAAAACACTCTATTCGAACAAATATATATCTCCGGAATTACTATTTTCAAAAGAAGTAGACATAGAACATATTATTCCACAAGCAAGACTTTTTGATGATAGTTTTTCAAACAAAACACTTGAATTCAAGAGTATAAATATTGAAAAAGGTGAAGATACAGCATATGATTATGTTTCTAAGGTTTTGGGAGATGAAGCTCTTGAAAATTACTTATTAAGAATTGAAAAATTATTTAAAGACGAAGCAATAAGTAAGGCAAAGTATCTAAAACTGCAAAAGCGAGGTGATGAAATTGGAGAAGGTTTTATAGAGCGCGATTTGCGTGAAAGCCAATATATAGCAAAAAAGGCAAAAGACATGTTGCTCGAAATTTGCAGAACTGTTGTTTCAACCAGTGGTAGTATTACCGGCAGATTGCGTGAAGATTGGGGTTTGATTAATACGATGAAAGAAATAAATCTGCCAAAATTTAGAACATTGGGTTTAACCGAATTTGAAGAACGAAAGGATGGTCAAAAAATTGAGAAAATTATAGATTGGACAAAAAGAAATGATCACCGTCATCATGCTATGGATGCTTTAACAGTTGCCTTTACGAAACATTCTCATATTCAATACCTTAATAATTTGAATGCACGTAAAAACGAAAATGACAAAAAGTATGGAAATATAATTGCCATTGAAAAAAAGGAAACAGAGAAAGATGTAAACGGAAAAAGAGTTTTTAAAGAACCCATTCCGAATTTTAGACAAATTGCAAAGAAATGTCTTGAAGAAGTTTTAATATCTCACAAAACAAAGAATAAAGTTGTTACAAACAATAAGAATAAGATTAAAGGTAGTGAAAAAAACCAGATTGTCTTAACGCCTAGAGGACAGCTACATAAGGAAACCATTTATGGTAGCTCAAAAAAATATGAAACAAAAATAGTGAAAATTGGCAGTAGTTTTGATTTGGCTATGGCAAATATGGTTGGTAATAGTTCATTTAAAGAGGCTTTAATATGCCGTTTAGAGCAATTTGATAATGATCCTAAGAAGGCTTTCGGAGGTAAAAATGCTTTATCAAAAACACCTCTTTTAACAAAAAATGGTGTAGAAATACCTGAAAAAGTAAAAATAGTGTGGTTTTCTACACAATATACAATTAGAAAAGATATTTCTCCTGATTTAAAAATAGAAAAGGTTGTGGATAAAGGCATTCAGAAAATACTACAAAAACGCCTTGCAGATTTTAAAGGTGATGCAAAAGCAGCATTTTCCAATTTAGAACAGAATCCTATTTGGTTAAATAAAGAAGAAGGTATTTCAATTAAAAGTGTAACTATTTCCGGAGTGAGTAACGCTGAAGCACTTCATACCAAGAAAGATCATTTAGGTAATTCTATCTTAGATAAGAATGGAAAAGAAATACCTGTTGATTATGTGAGCACCGGAAATAATCATCATGTTGCTATTTACCAAGATGAAGAAGGTAATTTACAGGAAGAAGTAGTTTCTTTTTATGAAGCTGTGGCGAGAGTTAATGCCGGTGTACCTGTAATTAATGTAAACCATCCAAATGGTTGGCAGTTTTTATTTACCTTGAAACAAAACGAGTTGTTTGTTTTTCCTAATAAAGCAACCGGTTTCGACCCTAAACAAATGAATTTAATGGATCCCAAAAACTATGCTCTTATTAGTCCTAACTTGTTTAGAGTGCAGAAAATGGCGACAAAGGATTATTTTTTTCGTCATCACCTTGAAACAAATGTTGAAACAAATTCTACCCTAAAGGGAATTACATGGAAACGTGAAGGGTTAAGTGGTATAAAAGATATTGTTAAAGTCCGTATCAACCACATCGGCAAAATAGTTCAAGTAGGTGAGTAAATATTGAATTGTTAAATATGGGTAAAGTGAAAATTTCTTACGATGAGTCATCGATCTTATCTCAGATATTTTTCACATTTTGCGAAACGCATTTTGCGAAATTGAAAAATAGGTGTATCTTTGTTTAAAATTTTAAGTTTTGAGCAATGAAAGTATTGTTAAATCCTTTTTTAATAAGCAATTACGTATCTAAAGAATATTTTTGCGATAGGGAAGATGAGCTTAGAAAATTGCTTAGAAATGCTGAAAATAATACCAATACTACCTTAATTTCTCCGCGAAGATTGGGAAAAACAGGCTTAATATTTCGTTTTTTTGAGCTTTTACAGGAGAAAAAGAACTTCGCCTCTGTATATGTTGATATTTATTCCTCTCGAAATTTAGCCGATTTTATCAGTCTGTTTTCCGATGCCATTTTGCAGAAATTTACCGAAAAAACAAGTATTGGAAAGCGTTTTATAAAATTTCTTAAAGGATTTAGACCCGTTTTTACTTACGATAATATAAGCGGAGTGCCGCAGGTTCAGTTTAATTATCATTCGGATTATGATAAGGAAAATACATTGCAAAAATTGATGCAATTTATCGATAATCAGTCGGTGCAGGTAATTATTGCCATAGATGAATTTCAGCAAATTGCCGAATACCCCGAAAAAAATATAGAAGCACTTTTGCGCACCCAAATTCAACAATTGAAAAATGTGCAGTTTATTTTTAGCGGCAGCAGAAGCCATACACTAATGGAGATTTTTACCAATGCAAAACGCCCTTTTTATGCAAGTACTCAGTTTCTAATATTGAAAAGCATTGATAGAGAGAAATATAGAGCTTTTATTCGTTCTAAATTTGAAATAGGAAAACGCAGTATTGACGATGATGCTTTAGAGTTTATACTCCATTATACCAATGGATATACCTATTACACGCAGTTTGTTTGCAATAGAGTATATGTTAATAAAAAAATAACACTCGATGTGGTCAAGCACGAATGTGCCGCAATATTGAGTGAACAGGAATCTATATTTCTGCAATATCGTAAGCTGCTCACGGTTAAGCAATGGGATTTGCTGGTAGCATTGGCAAAAGAGGAGAAATTGAGTCGTTTGTATTCAAAAAAATTCTCATTGCAATATAAAATCGGTAGTTCTTCAACCATCAAAAGATTGGTTGATGCACTGATTGAAAAGGAAATGATTTTGGAAGAAAGTACAGATAGTGAAGCTGTTTACCGTGTTTACGATGTATTTTTAATGCGCTGGTTGCAAAAGACATATTATTAAAAGCAGAAAGAAATATGAAATTTAAACCGGAACATATCTACCACATTTACAATCAGGGAAATAACCGTCAGCGCATATTTTTCAAGGCAGAGAATTATGTGTTTTTTATGAAGAAAATCGAGAGGCATGTTTTGCCTTATGCTGATATTTTAGCATGGTGTTTAATGCCCAATCATTTTTATTTAATGGTACGGGTAAGGGAGGTAGAGATACCTAAAGAGCGAGTTGATGAGGGCTTCTCTCAATGCGGAATACATCTTACACATCCGATGACTCAAAGTCATCGGATGAGTAAGACTAAGCAGCAAACGCTAAATTCTTCAATAGCAATTATGCTACGATCATATACCCGGGCAATAAATAAGCAGGAAGGATTTTCGGGATCACTTTTTCGTTCAAAAACCAAAGCCGAATTTGTCAATTGCTCTAAGGTTACTCCTTCGTTTAGCTCTGGCGAAATAAGCAATAGGGAGGAACAGTATTTGCTTACTTGTTTTAATTACATACACCAAAATCTCGTAAAAGCAGGCTTGGTTTATCATGAAGCTGATTGGGAATTTTTCTCGGCTTTCGATTTTGCCGGATATAGGAGTAATTCGTTTGTTAATAAAAATCTTGCGGAAGACTTGGGTTTAATACTCGCATACTCATCCGATGACACAAAGTAAGCGGATGAGTAATGTCAAAAAGCACGATGCCATGATTAAAAAAACAATTTATATAGGAAATGAAGCGCATATTCATCTGCGCGATCAGCAAATGGTGATAAAAAAGCCGGAAGAAGAAAAAACTGTTCCGGTTGAAGATATTGGAATTCTTGTTATCGACCATTATCGCACCTCGGTAAGCCATGGTATTATGGAGGCTCTAATTGAAAACAATGCTGCGGTATTGTTCTGCAATAGCAAACATATTCCTCATGGTTTGGTTTTGCCAATGCAAGGAAATAATACGTTTACTGAAAATATGCGCTTTCAATTGGATGCTAGTGAACCGCTAAAAAAGAATCTGTGGAAACAAACAATACAAGCAAAAATTGGAAATCAGGCTGCATTGTTGCAAAAATTGGGTAGGGAAGATGCCAGACTTCAATATCTAGTTAAACAGGTACAAAGTGGTGACCCTCAAAATGTTGAGGGAAGGGCGGCTGCGTATTATTGGAAAATTCTTTTCGATGATTTGGAAGTTTTTACCCGAGGGCGATACGAATTACCACCCAATAATATGCTGAACTATGGCTATGCTATTTTACGTGCAGTTATTGCCCGAAGTTTGGTGGCAAGCGGCATGTTGCCGGCTATGGGCATACATCATCGCAACAAATACAATGCTTTTTGTTTAGCCGATGATATTATGGAACCATATCGACCTTTTGTTGATGAATTGGTGCAAAATATTTGCAAAGAGCCCAAATTCGATTTTCCCGAAAACCTCACCAAAGACCTTAAAGCTAAATTGCTGCAAGTGCCGGTTCTCGATGTGGAAATAGACGGTATGAAAAGTCCGCTTATGGTGGCAGCCCAAAGAACAACTGCTTCGTTAATGCGTTGTTTTTTGGGAGAAAATCGGAAACTTTTATATCCGGTTCTTCATTAAGCTATTTGCTTATTCCAATCTTATTCGATGAAAAAAATGTTAGTGTATTATAATGTATTATTAATGTTTTAATTAAATTTGCATTAAATAATACTTTAATGCAATGAGAATATTGAATTTTGTTTCGCAACTGTTTTTAGTGGTTTTACTGTTATTATCTTCTTGTAAAAAAGAAGAAGAAGTATCTGAGGATAATACATCCAAGCTTCCTGTGTTAAGTACTTTGGAAGTAACAGATGTTTTACAAGAATCTGCCTCCTCAGGCGGTATGGTTCTTTCAGATGGAGGATATACAGTGCTCGCAAAGGGTGTGTGTTGGAGTACAAATCAGACACCGACTATTAACGATAGTAAAACGGATGAAGGTTCCGGTGCGGGTGCATTTTCTTCAACTATTACAAATCTTACTCCAAATTCAACATATTATGTAAGAGCCTATGCAAGAAATTCTTATGGGGTTGGTTATGGTAGTACTATGTCATTTACTACAATGGCTATACTAACGGATGTTGATGGAAATACGTATGATATTGTTAAAATCGGAAATCAGGTTTGGATGGCAGAAAATTTGAAGACTACTAAGTTTAATGATAATAATAGCATTCCTTTAGTTACAGATTCTTTATCATGGATTAATATTTCTAGTGCCGCATATTGTTGGCCTCAAAATTCTCAAGGCTATGGAAATGCTTATGGTGTATTGTATAATTGGTATACTGTTAGTTCTGATAAGCTTTGTCCGTTAGGCTGGCATGTGCCATCTAATGCTGAATGGACCGAACTAAGTGATTACTTAGGGGGGTGAATATTGCCGGTGGAAAATTGAAGGAAGAAGGTTATACTCATTGGAATATACCAAATACAGATGCTACTAACGAGGTTGAGTTTTCGGCTGTGGCATCAGGCTCACGAAGCGCAAATACAGGTCTTTTTAACCCTACCGGTCAGTCTGTTAATTGGTGGTCTTCTACCGAAAAAGATGTTAATCGAGTTTGGCAAAGATCCGTTCATTATGATTCTGGAAGTATGACTTATGATTCTAATGGAGAACTAAAAAATAATGGTTTCTCAGTTCGTTGTATTAAAGATTGATTCTATTATTTCTTGATAATGGCAACAGTGAAGTTGGTGCCATTAAATTCCTAAAAGATTTTATTTTTAAATAGTTTTAGGAATTTGTATATCTTTACGCAATGAAAATAATAGAACGTAAACGATACTTAGATACACTAAGTGTTCTTAAAGACAAAAATTTAATTAAGGTTGCCACAGGCGTTAGGCGTTGTGGAAAATCTACCTTAATGACGCAATTTCAGGAATTATTGCGAAATGAAAACAACAAGGTTTCCATTTTGGCAATTAATATGGATATGCCCGAATTTCGATTTTTATCAGAAAAAAATTGGAAAGAAATATATCATTACATATTAAAAAATATTAAGCTAAATTCAAATAATTATGTGTTTATCGACGAAGTGCAAAATGTTCCCGAATTTGAAAAATTGTTGGAAGGCTTATACGTTCACCCAAACATAGATTTGTACATTACCGGTTCAAACGCATTTTTATTATCGAGCGAATTGGCAACTTTGCTCACAGGCAGAGCTTATGAAATTAATGTATTGCCTTTTTCTTTTTCTGAATACTTAGAGTTTACAGGTAACACTACAAACCCCGATCGTACTTTTGCTGAATATTTGCGTACAGGTGGTTTTCCCGAAGCCGTAAGACTTTCAGCAGAAGGAAATCATTTTGCAAATGAATATCTGCGAATGGTTTTTAAAAATATTTACGAAAACGATATTTCCAATCGCTACACTATTTATTCTGAAGATTCCTATCAAGAAGTTGTACACTTTTTAATTGATTCTGTTGGGTCAAGAGTTTCTGCAGGTAGTATTGCCAAAGTTTTAACGACAAACAAAAAGAAAATCGACAACAAAACGGTGTCGAAGTACATTGACACTTTGGTTGAAGCCTATTTATTTTACAAAGTAAATCGCTATGACATTAAGGGCAAACAACATTTGGCAACGCTGGAAAAATATTATTTGGTGGATTTAGGTTTACGCAACGCATTAATTGGCAAAGAATTGGCAAGCGATGCAGGTCATTTACTTGAAAATATAATATTTCTTGAGCTAAAACGCAGAAATAATCAGGTGTGGATAGGGAAGACCAATAATTTAGAAGTAGATTTTGTTGTTCGCAACAACGAAGGTTTTACGCAATACATACAAGTTGCACAAACTGTACAAAGCGCTACAACTTTAGAACGCGAGTTAGCCGCATTTAACAGTATTTCTGACCACAATGAAAAGATTTTAATTACAATGGACTACGATACAGGTACATATAATGGAATAAAAAAAATAAACGCAATCGATTGGCTTACAAAGCCTGAAAAATTATGTCGACCAAATAAATCAAATATAATATTACCGCTGCATTGAGCTATCTTGTTGTGATTTGCTTTAGTTCTATTATTTCTTGATATTTGCAACAGCTATTTCGCCACCCGTAACATCTTCGCCATGGTTGTGATTTGCTTTAGTTCTATTATTTCTTGATATTTGCAACAGCATTCAGGACTTCAACAGGAGTAAAGAACAGGTTGTGATTTGCTTTAGTTCTATTATTTCTTGATATTTGCAACAGCGGAATGCATCGAAATACTCGAAGCACTTGAGTTGTGATTTGCTTTAGTTCTATTATTTCTTGATATTTGCAACAGCGTATCATCAATGACAGATGATCAGTTGTTGTTGTGATTTGCTTTAGTTCTATTATTTCTTGATATTTGCAACAGCTTCAATCCATCGGGGAACTGCGAAAGCGGAGTTGTGATTTGCTTTAGTTCTATTATTTCTTGATATTTGCAACAGCTTATCCCCTGCCGTAACGTCTGCTCCGTGTTGTTGTGATTTGCTTTAGTTCTATTATTTCTTGATATTTGCAACAGCAGCCGATCAAACCACAGAGCGCGAAAGTGGTTGTGATTTGCTTTAGTTCTATTATTTCTTGATATTTGCAACAGCGCAATTTGTCTGTAAACATCATTGCACTCAGTTGTGATTTGCTTTAGTTCTATTATTTCTTGATATTTGCAACAGCTCAGTAGCTGCATGGATATTCATGGCGTTAGTTGTGATTTG
>JAFGWG010000198.1 GCA_016937255.1 Bacteroidales bacterium | reverse complement strand
GTATAATGCCGATGCAGTGAAAAAACAATTTCAAAAACAAAGTGCTTTGAAATTGTACTTTTGAACGCATATCGGTATCAAAAACTTGTCATTATACACTATGTCGTGTCGCCATTTCTTCGTACTTCCGATAGCTATCGGAATGCACTCCCAAATTTGATTAGATTCTAATCAGCGGGGGCTGGCAGCGGCGAGGCAATGCGGGCAAAGTCATCCGCTGACTGCAGCACTGGCATGCAGGGGTGGCATGTCATCGGATGACTGCTCTGGGCACGAGCACAAATTTTGTGACAAAAACAAGGACTGGGGCTGGTTTTTTTGAGTTCCACCCATGGCTATGTCGCCATTTTTTCGTACCTTTACACTAATATTATTGCCAATGAAAAACGAAATCATTATATACCAAAACGAAGAATCTGCAACAAAAATTGAGGTTAGGTTAGAAGAAGATACGGTATGGTTAACACAAAATCAAATTGTAGAGCTTTTTGGTAGTAGTAAGGCAAATATTAGCGAACATATTAAGAATATTTTCGATACAAATGAATTGAACGAAAGATCAACTGTTCGGAAAATCCGAACAGTTCAGATTTAAGGCGGCAGAGAGGTTTCCAGAGAATTGCTTCATTATAATCTGGATATGATTATCTCAATTGGGTATAGAGTTAATTCAATTCGTGGTACTCAATTCCGCATTTGGGCAAACAAAGTTTTAAAAGATTATTTATTAAAAGGATATGCACTAAGCAACCGATTTGAACGAATAGAAAGTGAGGTCAATCAAATTAAAATTAAACTGGCAGAAATAGATGTTCAGATATCAACAAATCTTCCACCAAACGAGGGCATTTTTTACGAAGGTCAAGTTTTTGATGCCTATGTTTTGGCTTGCGATATTATTAAATCTGCAAAAAAGTCAATTATTCTGATTGATAATTACATTGACGAAAGCGTTCTTACACTGCTGACCAAGCGGCAAAAAGATGTAAGCGCAACAGTTTTTACAAAATCAATTTCAAAACAGCTCGAATTAGACATAAAAAAGCATAATCAACAATATCCGATGATAGAGGTTAAAGTTTTTACTAAATCGCACGACCGATTTTTAATTATAGATAACGAAATAGTGTATCATATCGGAGCCTCGCTCAAAGACTTAGGAAAGAATTGGGTCGCATTCTCAAAAATGAATTTCGAAAGTTTTGATATGATAACCAAACTCGAAATGTAAATGCACCGCTACCGCGCGAATCCTTCGCGTGGGTAGATAAAGTCTGGTAAAAAACAAGAAAGCCATAAATTAATGAATAATATAAAACTCAAAATACTGCAAATCCAAAAAAATGTATTTTTGATCTGCCATGAGCAGAAACTATAAATTTCATAATCCTGAAGGCATATATTTTGTTTCTTTTGCCGTAGTTGAGTGGGTAGATGTATTTACAAGAAATGAGTATAAAGACATTATCCTTAAAAATTTGAGTTATTGCCAGAAAGAAAAATGAATGGAAATTTTTGCATGGTGTATCATGACTAATCATATTCATTTAATATACAGAAGTGTTAACGGCGAGAAGCCTGAGCAAATATTAGGTGATTTCAAACGATTTACAAGTAAAGCTCTTGTAAAAGCTATTCAGGATAATCCTGGCGAAAGCAGAAAAGAATGGATGCTGGAAATCTTCAAAAAATGTGCAGACAAGTCTTCAAATGTCGAAAATTTTCAGTTTTGGAGGCATGATAACAAACCGATAGAGTTTTGGAGTAATAAAGTAATTGACGAGAAGCTGGACTATATACATAATAATCCTGTTAATGAAGGTTTTGTATCAAAACCTGAAGATTATTCATATAGCAGTGCTACAGACTATTGTGGGATTAAAGGATTGTTAGATGATGTTGTTCTTATATAAGACAAGCCACACGATACAATCGTGCGGCAGCGAGGGGTATTTTAAAAACTAATAATTGCTAATCCTGGTCGTAGATTGCATCTGCGACCAAATATCCAAAGAAATTGTGCTGATATTTTCGGCGTAGATACAATCTACGCCGAGTGTAGAGAATGAAATATCGCATTGTGCTATTTGTAGGCCAATATAACTTGTCCTAGTATCCTGCATATTTCTAAATTTTTCTGCATAAACCTACACAAACCTGTATAAACACGCATCGGCGTTTTCGGGCTGTTGCATATTTGTACCCTGAATTCTTTCAATATGCGTTTAGGATCGGTTTTACGCCAGATACTTCGCCACCAGCGGCATTCGTCGTCCCATCCCAAAAGATTTTGGACTCACCCGTAAAACAGGCGGAGCTTGAAAACGCTTATACTCGTTGATGTTTACCATTTTCAGCACTCTGCGAACCAGTTTTTCATCGTAGCCAAGTTCAATAATTTCTTGTGGTGCCAGAATCTGTTCAATATATGCATGCAGGATTTTATCCAATATCTCATAGTCTGGCAACGAATCACTGTCTTTTTGGTTAGGTCTAAGCTCAGCAGAAGGCGCTTTGGTAATAATGTGATTAGGAATAATCTCTTTATCTCGATTGATATAATGGGCAAGTTCGTAAGCTTCGGTTTTGTACAAATCGCCAATTACAGATAATGCACCGGCCATATCGCCATAAAGAGTTCCATAGCCTACTGCAGCTTCACTTTTATTGGAAGTGTTGAGTAAAATATGACCAAATTTATTGGAGTAAGCCATTAGAATAACTGCACGCAAACGAGCTTGAATATTTTCTTCAGCCACATTGAACGGCATATCGCCAAACTGTGGTTTCATGGTCTTTAGCATGCTCTGAAAACCATCTTCAATATTAATAATCTCGTATGGACTCCCAAGGTTTTCTGCCAGTTTTCGAGCGTCGTTTACTGAATGATCAGAACTGAATCCTGAAGGCATGAGAATATTCATTACATTTTCTGCACCCAGTGCTTCAGCTGCCAAAGCGGAAACAATTGCTGAGTCTATTCCTCCGGAAAGCCCAAGAATAGCTTTGGTAAAGCCAAGTTTTTCGAAATACTCACGAATACCAAGTACCAAAGCATCGTGAATGGCTTCCATTTTATGAAATGGTTTAGTCACACAATCGTTTGCAGAAGATTCGGTATCGTAAATGCAGAAATCTTCTTCAAAATATTTCATCTCAACAGTGGTGTTTCCATCAGGCATCATAACCATGGATCCGCCATCGAAAATAAGTTCGGTCTGTGCACCGCATTTGTTCACATAAATTACGGGAATATTCTGATTTTTTGCGTGCCAGCTCATTACTTCACGTCTTTTCTCACGCTGGTTATAGCTGAAGGGAGATGCAGCAATATTAATAATCAGATCAGGATTTTGTGGTCCATATACATCCATTGGATCTTGAATATATAATGCTTGCCCGTCAATATTCCATAAATCTTCGCATACGGTTATGGCAAGTTTTTGGCCATTTATTTCTGCCAGAGAAAAATCGCGTCCCGGTTCAAAATATCGGTATTCATCAAAAACATCGTAATTGGGAAGCAAGGCTTTATGAAATTCCTGAACTATTTTTCCATCTTGTATCAGAATAGCGGCGTTGTAAAGCATTTTGCCACTTTCGTTTTTATTAAAAACTGGACTCCCAATAATGGCTGAAATGCCAGTGCAAGCTTTAGCAATAATGTCAACTTCGACTAGGCATTGCTCTGTGAAATCATCGAAATCGAGGAAATCGCGGGGAGGATAACCTGAAATACTTAATTCAGGAAAGACAACCAGGTCGGCCTGATTGTCTTTCGCTTTTTGAATATTTTCAAGAATTTTTTTCCGGTTCTTTTCAAAATCACCGGTATGTGTATTGATTTGCGCTAGGGCTATTTTCATATTTCCGGCAATATTAAATGAAAAGATAATCTAGAACATGATGCCTAACTTCAGGGCCATAAAGTTGCCAATGGCTTTAGTGTCGTCGAGTAAATAAGTAAGGCCATTGGTAAATGAAGCTTCAACTAAGGCAGTTGTGGTTCCACCAAGTGAATACTCAAATCCGGCTCCAATAACAAAGTTTGCACGCAAGAAAGCCATATCACTTCCCAGTTTGTCTATAGTAATAGTTTCGTTTTTTGTTCTATCAATAGATACAAATTCATTTTCAGCTTTTCCGCTTAATGCTATACCAAAAGATCCACCAATTCTTGCATAATAGGTGATATAATTAATTTCATTGGTTTTCATCTTGAGCGTTAGAGGAATATCAAGATATTGTAGCTTGTAAGATGAATTTTTAATAGAGGTGAGCGTATCTGTATCAAAAATATGTTCTACACCTGCCTGCTGAAGTTTTCCTCCCATGTATGAAACATCGAACCCTGTAACAAGCGCAAAATTTGTAGCAAGAGAAATTTCACCCATGAAGCCATAGCCAACACTAAATTTAGATCCTTGGTATTCAAGTGAATCCTGATCGGGCTTCATCCATGACATACCGGCACTTCCACTGAGGCCAAAACGAAAAACTTTGTCCTGTGCCTGAGTTGCTCCTATAATAAGAAACATGGCAATTGCTGCAAATACAATCTTTTTCATACTTTTGAGTTTTAATTACTGAAGACAAATTTAATCATTTTTATGAAACCGATAATATTTTTTCGCATTTCAAAAGTCGCTCTTGTTCTGGCTTTTACACTTTTAGCTGGCATTCTGCTTAATTCTTGCTCTTGCGATAGGGAGAAAAAGGATTATATGAGAGATATTGCGTCAAATGATATGGACTCTCTTAAAAACATTGTGGTGAAAATTGACCGCTATGAAAAGGATCTTTTTTCTATTCCCGAGGATAGCTTGAAGCAGGGATTGGTTAAAATGCAAGATAAATACTCGTTTTTTTATGGCGCGGATCAATTGAATGATTCCATGAATCTGATTGTTATGCAGCAGTATTTGAAAGACCCAACCATTAAGTCTTTATATGCTGAAGTTATGAAGCAATTTTCAGATATTTCTTCATTGGAAATGGAACTAACTAAAATGTTTCGCAAGGTAAAATACTATCTGCCCGATTGGGAAGTGCCAAAGGTATTTACTTATGTATCGGGTGGCGACATGCAATTCCCGGTAAAATATGCTGATAATACACTTGTAATTGCGTTGGACATGTTTCTGGGGGAGGATTTCCCGATATATGCCATGTGGGGAGTTCCTGATTATGTGAGCAATAGAATGTCAAATGATTATTTGATTATTGCTTGTGCTCATGAAATTGCTCGTGCATATATTGAATCAATGGCAGTTGACCCAAAAACGATGTTAGATTATATGGTGTATAACGGGAAATTGCTTTATTTTACAGATCTTGTTGTAGAAAATCGGGAAGATTCAGTAAAAATTGGATACTCTGCACCGCAATATTTTTGGGCGGAAAAAAATCAAGGCAATGTTTGGGGATTCTTTATTGAACATAATCTTTTGTATACTACTGAATTCAGAGATATCAATAAATTTATTGGAGAAGCACCTTTTACATCTGCTTTTTCTCGTAATAGTGCTCCACGTGTTGGTTGCTTTGTGGGATGGCAAATTGTACGTGCATATATGTCGCGAAACAAAGAAATTGATGTTGAAACAGTATTGAAAAACACCAATTCACAGGAAATTTTGAATAAATCTGCATATAAACCAAAGAAGGAAGAGCAATAAAATCAGTACTTTCGGCATTATTTTTAAGAGATTAAGTTTTTTTCTTGCTTTTTTAGATGAAATTTTTATTATATTTGCCGACATTTTTTGACAAAACGTCTAAAATAAACGAAAAACTTGATTTCGGCGACGAAATTGACAATTTTTGCAATAAAATCAGGAGGTAAGATGTATTGGACATTAGAATTAGCTTCCAAACTTGAGGATGCACCTTGGCCGGCTACTAAAGACGAGCTGATTGATTTTGCTATTCGATCTGGAGCACCTATGGAGCTTATTGAAAATCTTAGAGATATTGAAGATGAGGAGGAGGTGTATGAAAGCATTGAAGATCTTTGGCCAGATTATCCAAGTAAAGAAGATTTCTTCTTCAATGAAGATGAGTATTAATTTTGTTACCACGCTTTAGCGTGGTTTTTTTTATATCAGAAATTCAATTAAATAAGCGGCGCCTAGTATTAACCCAGCCATTCCGTTTAAGGTGAAAAATGCCAAGTTGATTTTTCTAAGCCCATATCGATATACGACAAAATGTTGATAAAAGATTAGTAAAGCAAATAGAATTGAACCTATAAGGGGAATTATTTCATTCGACGAGGAATACCAAAAATAGAAAATCAATGCTGCGCTAATTAAATGAGTTGCCAATGCCAATATTTTTGCATTTTGCTCTCCAATGGCTACAGGAATTGAATGTAATTTTTCTTTTTTGTCAAATTCTTCATCCTGTAAGGCATAAATAATATCAAAGCCTGCAGTCCAAAGCATAACTGCAATGCCAAGCCAAATCATCGCAATGCTGAATTCAGAACTGACAGCTATATAGGCTGCTAATGGTGCTATTCCCAATCCGAGTCCTAAAACATAATGAGAAAGGGAAGTGAACCTTTTAGTATAGCTGTAAGATAAAATTACAAATAGCGCCACCGGACTCAAATAGAAAGCCAGCATATTTAGCATATAAGCGCTGAATACAAATACTGCAATGCTAATGCAAACAACAATTATTGCGGATCTAAGCGATATTTTACCCGAAGGAAGTTCCCTTTTGGCTGTGCGTTTGTTTTTTGCATCGATGTCTCGGTCTATAATCCTGTTGAAGCCCATTGCGGATGTGCGTGCTGCCACCAATGCCAATAAAGTGAATCCGGCAAGTCGAAACCATTCGGGGCTTTCCACTGTTTTAATAGCAGCCAAAAAACCTATTAAAGCAAAAGGAAGGCTAAAAATGGAATGAGAAAATTTTACGAATGATAAATATTTCATGCTTCACGAATTATAGTCTCGACCATTTTCGCATGAAATGGCGTGCCATTCCAATCAAAAGAAGTAATATGGCAGCCATGCTTGCGCCACGACCAAGAAAATCACCATTTTTTACGAAGAAAGTTATTTCGTCATTGGCATTAATTTTTTTGCGAATGACATTAGGTTCCCAGTATTTTGTAGCTTGAAATAATTCACCTTTTTGATTAATGAAGGCAGATACGCCTGTGTTGGCAGAGCGGGCAATACTTCTGCGTGTTTCGATGGCGCGAAGTGAGGCATAAGCCAGATGCTGACGATGCCCTGCAGTGTTTTTCCACCATCCGTCATTGGTGATGATGAAAATAAGCTCTGCTCCGTTTTGAACAAATTCTGCAATAAACTCTCCGTAAATACTTTCATAGCATATTGCAGCGCAAACAGGTACTTTCCCTCCTTCAAAAACAGTTCTTTCAGGACTTTTTCCTAAAGTTCCTGTGGTGCCGCCTAGATCAATTGCATATTTTTCAATAGGCTTAATAATTTCTGGGAAAGGCATTTGCTCTACACCGGGTACTAGTTTCGATTTATGATAGGTTTGTACTTCTTTTTCGATTCCAAAAAATAATGCGGTATTAAATGCTTCGTAAAACAAATCATTATTGTATTGGCGGGCAGAAGGACTTAGTTTTTCACCGGGTTTAAACATGTGAAAAGTGCCAGCTCCGGAGATAAACTTTGCATCTGGACTGTATTCTCTCAAGAAATTTTTGATACCGGTAATGGTTTGCGAATATTGAAACTCATCTTCGTACATTCCTTCCTGAATAACACTTTCGGGGGCAACATAAAAATCTACATTGGTGTCGGCATAGTCTTGTGTGCGAAGTAAAAGTCTGTCCAATAATTGAGGAACTGTAAGATGGTATTCCTCAGTATAGGGGTCAATATTGGGTTGTATAATCACAATATCTACCGGATTACTTTTTTCTTCGTAGGTATAAAACCGATAAATGGAAAGGGCAGAAGGAACAATAAGAAAAAAGAGTGTAATTCCTACCAGCCAATTTCGCGTGCGTTTTACAACAGGCGTAAAGAAAACGTTTTTTATGTTTTCAAAAAGCAAAATATTGATGATGAATATCCATAAAGTTCCACCCTGAACACCGGTATATTCGTACCATTGGATAAATTGAATGCGGGTGGCAAAAACATTACCAAGATTGAGCCATGACCATGAAAGATCCCAGTGCTGATGCAAAAATTCAAAGGCAAGCCAGAAAAGAGGCAAAATGATGTGGCCTCCTTTTGCAGGATTGATTTTTGCTCGTGAAAATGCGGCCAATTGTACCACCATAGCCATAAAGAAGCTGTTGAAAACCACCGCAATAATAGCCCCAATATCTGTAGAATACCAAATCCACCAAGTACAGAGTAAGTTCCATAAAAATACTGCAAGATAGGTGTATCTGAAAGAGGCTAGAATTCTAAATTTATCAGGATTTTTTCTGATTTGTTCCAATACAAATAGAAGGGGAATTAGGGCAATGAAAGAAAGAAATGGGAAGCCACGCATTGGCCAAGCAGCGCTAAGTAATAAACCACTTGCGATGGAAAGCAGAAGCAGGTATTTCTTTTTCAGAATGGGCATATGGAAATCTTTATGCGAAAATACGATTTATTTTGAGGATGAGATTGCCTTTTTTAGATCTTGTGTGTATGTTTTTGTCACGAAATTTGAGCCCTCCGTTGTCGGGAATCAAATTCTCGCGCCAAAAACCATGTTCTTTTATCCCATAGCACCGCATTCACTTCGTTCATACGGTGCTATTAATATTTGACTCCTTTAGAGTCGCTTTTTAACGCATTTTCGTAACTTGGTTTAGGCGATATCGAAATCTGCATTCCAACGTCCACCGCTACTCAATTAAACAATAAGGTGGGCTTGGAATCG
>JAFGWG010000031.1 GCA_016937255.1 Bacteroidales bacterium | reverse complement strand
ACTGTGGATTTTTGTTTGGCTAGGTAACAACCCAAAATTTATTAACTTTGCTTGTAAAAAATGATATTAAAGAACGTCAGCCCATAACATCAAATATAAAACAGCAGGGCGACATTGCTGAATTATACTGTGTGCTACTATTCATCATTATAATAATTATTTTCTGTCTTTATTCCCTGATTAACAGCACAGAAGGTTTTTGCTACACGCAAGAAACAAGTCTTGGATACACGCGATGCTTATATTTGTGTTGCGTATAAAAGGAGTTAACCGTAAATCAACCTTAGTGCAAATTGACAGGTAAGAGCTTCGAAATCACTTACGTTTCTTATGCTCAAATCAAAAACATCATCCCCCCTTTCTGCCTTCCACTTTCCACAAAAGATTCCAAGCCAATACATACTACAATACCTTTTTCCTCGTTCATTTAGCCAAAACAGCAAATTCGTATCTTTGCAGTGATTTATGAAAACTATGCGAAAAAAGCTTAGCATATTTGGTCTAACAGCAGCAATGCTCATCATGATTATTGCGTCTTCGTGCCGTAAGGAAGAGAATTTTAATACAGATTCTTCTCTAAAACTCGAATTCAGTGCAGATACAATCTTTTTTGATACTGTTTTTTCCACAGTTGGAAGTGTAACTTTGCAAATCAGAGTTTTCAATCCTACTAACGATTATGTTAATATTTCATCGGTACGGATTATGGGCTCTACGGCCAGTAATTACCGTATTAATGTAAACGGTATGTCGGGCACTGCTTTTCAGGATGTGGAAATCGGTCCCCGCGATTCCATTTTTATTTTTGCCGAAGTAACTGTTGATCCCGGAAATATAAATAATCCATTCGTCATTACCGATTCTATTGAGTTTCTGACCAACGGAAATTATCAATATGTCAGCCTGGTTGCCTGGGGGCAGGATGCCTATTTTCATTATCCCGATCATCCCGAAACGCAGTATTTGCCTGCCTACTCGCTTGTTGGTGGAACGTGGGCAAACGATAAACCGCATGTAGTATATGGATATGCTGTTGTAGATGAAGATTCAGTGCTAAATATTCAGGCCGGAACTCAAGTGTATATGCATAATGATGCAGTACTTTGGGTTTATGATGGTGGCTCATTGCGTATTAATGGCGCATTGGGTAATGAAGTTATATTTACCGGCGATCGCCTGGACGAATATTATAAAGATCTGCCCGGAATGTGGGGTAAAATCTGGTTGTCTGCCGGAAGTATAGATAATGTAATTGATTATGCCATTATTAAAAATGGCCGTATCGGTATTCAGGTCGATACAACGGGTGCAAGTTCCAATCCTACGCTTACAATCTCCAATACCATCATCGATAATATGAGCACAGCTGCATTTTATGCTCAGGGTTCTTATGTAAAAGCTGAAAATTGTGTGTTTGGAAGTGCCGGTTATTATTCGCTGGTGCTTGCTATTGGCGGCGATTACGATTTCAGACATTGCAGTGTTGGGAATTATTGGACAGAGAGCACCCGCTCAACTCCGGCTTTGGTTTTGAATAATTATTACGAAGATATCTACGGCAATATTCAGATCCGCGATCTCACCAATGCTTATTTTGGCAATTGTATTATTTATGGGCAGAATGCCGATGAGATGCTGTTAGATGCATACAGTGGCGGTGGAGTATTTAATTTCACATTTGAGAACTGTTTATTGCGAACTACACTTGGAACCTCTGGTGCAGGTTATACCAATTGCTATAAAAATCAGACACCAAGCTTTAACGACACTGAAAATGGTGATTATTCCATTGGAAGTGGTTCTTTTGCCATCGATAAAGGAAGTATAACCGGTACAGGCACAATTGCTTTGGATATTGCTGGCAACCCGCGAATCTCCGGTACAGCTCCTGATTTAGGGGCTTGGGAGGTGCAATAGTGTTATTTTCTTCTTTTTTTCAATGTGTAGAAAACAATTACACAGGTTGTTATTGAAATTAGAATTAACAAGTGTTTGTTTCTACATTTTGTTGTATTTTGTTTAAGAGTTGCTTTTTTTGAGTTTTTTAACCGTGGAGGAGGATTCTCTTCTAGCCATTCTTCATCAATGCTTTTTGCCTTGGCCACCAAAATCCCATTTTTAATAACAAAGTGATAATTGTATTTGTCATAACTATTGAGCCTGTATTTAGTATCTAAAGTATCATTTACCCATCCCGCAAATACTTTTCCGTTTTTAAAGTATTTGCCAAACAAATATTGCAAGTTATAATGAGGTTTTTTATTTGAGTAATTATGACATGGCGGCATTAATTCAGTTAGAAATAAAGAGTCATTATCGATGTGCCAAATTCCAATATATCCTCTCCAACATGAAGAGCTCATACAAGTTGAATATACCTCGTTTTCTATAAAAGTATAGAAATGATTAAATAAGACAGTATCTTCTTTAAATAAACTTCTTAATGGAATTTCAGAAATATTGAACCCAATTTTATTGTAAAATAATATCTCAGTTTGCTGTATTGTCGCTTTACTTTGAAAAAAACAAAAGAGTAAACAAATAATTATAAGAATCCTCATTGTCTGATTTATTTGGAATAAAAATACAACTATTATTTGGTATCATATATAACACTTAAATTTGAGTTCGGGATAAGATAAATTTAATTGTTTTCAAAATATGTTTCTGCAAACTCTGCGTAAAACCCGTGTAAACTCTGCGGTTAAATATTCTTTAATTGTTTATGAATGCAAACTTTTTCAGCTTTTTTAGCAAACTTGTATACTCTGTCATCTGTGTCAATATCAAAAATCACAGAAACACTCACGATAATTCCAATAACTACAATTAGAATGATAAACCAAATCAGACAAGATCTAAAATCAGGTTTGGGTATCCGATCTTTTCCCCCTATGGGTCTGTAAGTTGGACTATGTCTGAAAATGAACATTGTTTATCTTCTTTTTTCAAGCTTTTATGAAAGAATTTGCATGCTCAAATATACAAATTCATTATCTTCGTTGTAAATAAACTGTCATGAAAAAACTACTTATTCTTATTCCTCTTTTGGTTCTGTTAGCTTCTTGTTTCAAATCACGCCGCTCAGATGCCGTGGGCGAGAAGATGCAGGATTTTATTATCGATATTTCTGAATATGCACGAAGTGTTGATCCCGATTTTATTGTAATTCCTCAAAATGGGTCGGAACTGGCATTTAATTATCTCTGTCAGGAAGATGGCCTGAAGCCAGAACTTATGGGCGCTATTGATGGATTTGGAATTGAAGAGCTTTTTTATGATAATGTGTATCAGATGGATGAAGAACGACTCGGGTTTCTTCGTGAAATTGTTACGCAAAAATCGGTGATGGTTTCAGAGTTTGTAGGTAGTGAAAGCAATGTCCCTGATGCTTGGGCAAAAAATGCAGCAGAAGGATTTCTGTGTTTTCCTCGTAGTCCAAATAATTACGATTATATGTACATCCCGGATACCGTATATTATGAAAACGCGAATGATATTACAAAACTCAGTGAAGCACAGAATTATTTGTATTTAATTTCAACCGATAATTATTCAACAAAGCAAGCATTTATCGATGCCATTGCCGCCACTAATTTTGATGTGGTTTTAATTGATTTGTTTTTTGTTGATACTCCTTTTACTTTGGCTGAAATCAATTCTTTGAAAACAAAAGCCAATGGTGGACAGCGCCTGGTGATTTCTTATATCAGTATTGGCTCAGCTGAGAATTACCGCTATTACTGGCAGGAAGACTGGAAATTGCATAACCCAAACTGGCTAAAGAAAGAATACGACGGTTACGAAGACGAAATCTGGGTAAAATTCTGGAAACAGGAATGGAAGGACATTATTTACGGAAATGATAATTCGTACATGAAAAAAATCCTCGATGCCGGCTTCGACGGGGCGTATCTCGACAATGTGGAAGCGTATTATTTTTTGTATTTTGATTAGATTTTCCACTAAGCTCGCAGAGGCCACAAAGTTTTAAGGCCACGAAGGATAGACGCGGATTGACACTGCTGTAATAAATTTACGGATTTACGCAGATAAAATTTATGTCATCCTGAGCGAGTCGAAGGGCGGCATAAATTTTAACCTAAAAAAAGAACTTCCTTATATTTGATTAATAAATACATCATGAAATTAATCTTTGAATGGGATTTTGAAAATTATTTGAAATTAACTGATGATCAGGTTAATTCAAACTATGTGAGGGAATATGATCATTCTGAATTTCTAAATAGTGAATTAGTAGGAGAAATACATGATTGGGCTGAGGACTATTCGAAATATGCAGCTATGAACTTTGAAGAGCTGAAAAACTATCAAAAGGAGTTTGAAAAGCTTGATAATGATGCAAAAGTGCTGACACAAAAAATCTCCGCAAGTGTATTTCAAAGAGATAACAAAATTACTAGTGTAGAATATTTTAGTCTGTGTGCGGATGTTGTTTTGATAAGAATCGAAAAGTCTGTCTAAGTTCCTCCTTCGCCTAACATTTTGACTCCGCTCAATGATCGGCTCTGGAGGTTAGCTCAGCATGACTTTGGTTTTTATTGCATTTCCGAATCAGGCAAGCCTGATTCTATCTGCGTTCATTGAAGTACGCACAAAAGCAGCAAATAAAAATTTGCTTAATCCATTAATCTGCGGATAAAATGATATCTGCGAAATCCCCGAGATCAGCGGGAACTACTAAACCTCAATTTCATAGTCCCGTTCAGGGATTTCAATATTCTTAAAGCCCTTTTCTTCCAGATAACTCTTATAGTGTTCGGCTGCCTCGTAATCTCCATGCACAAGAAATATCTTTTGCAGCTCGTCTTTGTTTTGGCACTCGATAAAACTTGCCATTTCGGTATAATCGCCATGACCGGAGAATGATTCGAGACGTTTTATGGCGGCATTTATTTTGTATTTGTGACCAAAGATTGATATTTCCTCATGGCCTTGCTGTAATCTTGCCCCCAGGGTTGTTGGCGCGCAATAACCCACCATTAGAATCGTGTTTTTTGCATCTTCAATACTGTTTTTAATATGATGTTTAACACGACCGGCTTCTGCCATTCCACTGGCTGAAATTATTACACAGGGTCTTTTGAGATTGTTTAATTTCTTTGAGTCGTTTATCAATTTAATGTAATGTAGTCTTTCAAAGCCAAACGGATCGGAATCACTCTCAAGAACCTCTTGTAAGTCTTTGTTATAGCATTCGGGGTGCATGCGAAAAACTTCGGTTACATTAACCGAAAGCGGACTATCAACGTAAATGTCGATTAGTGGTAAACGCCCTTCATTAAACCAGTTATTAAGCGAAAGAACGATTTCCTGAGTGCGCCCTACACTAAACGATGGTATAATAAGCTTTCCACCTTTATTTACGCAGGTGTCTTCAACAATCTTAAGCAAAGCGTCTTCAGATTCGTGATGTGGATCATGAATTCTGTCGCCATAAGTTGATTCTGTAATTAAAATATCTGTCTGAGGAAACGGAGCCGGTGGCTTAACAATCCGGTTTGTAGGGCGGCCAACATCGCCGGTATATGCTATTCTGGTCATTTTGCCATTTTCGAGAATACTCAGATTTGCCACAGCACTTCCAAGCATGTGTCCGGAATTTGTAAACTTAACCGTAATATTATCTTCAATTTTATAATCACGATTAAGAGACACACCGATAAATAATTTCATTGCTTTAATGGCATCCTTGTGGGTATAAATCGGCTTAATGGGTGGAAGTCCTTGTTTAACGAGTTTTTTGTTATACCATTTTATATCATATTCCTGAATAAAGCCGGAATCTGGCAGCATCAGCGAGCACAGATTACGTGTTGCATCGGTACAAATAACGGAACCTTCAAACCCAAGCGTAAATAAATATGGTATTAACCCGGAATGGTCGATGTGGGCATGCGTAAGAATGATATAGTCTATTTCCCTTGGCACAAAGCCTAAGTCCCGGTTAGAAGAATCTGTTTCTTTACCTTTACCCTGAAACATCCCGCAATCGAGTAAAATCTTTTTCCCGGATTCTGTTGTAATCAGGTGTTTACTTCCTGTAACTTCGCGTGTTGCCCCAATAAATCGTATTTTCATACCATTAGATTTATAATAATTAACTCAAAGGTACTAAAACATTATGTGAAATACATCAGCGATTCAAATTTCTACCACCTTTGTGTCCTTTCCCTTAGTGATCTTGGTGCGCTTAGTAGGAAATACATCAGCAAATCATTTTTCTTTCCACTTTCCACTCGCCACATTCCACTAATTATTATCTTTGCTCTCTTATGGCAGAAGTGGAGTATATACGCATCAAAGGGGCTAGAGTTCACAATCTTAAGAATATTTCAATTGATATTCCTGTGCATGAACTAACTGTAATTACAGGTCTTTCAGGCAGCGGGAAATCATCACTGGCTTTTGATACGCTTTTTGCCGAAGGTCAGCGTCGTTATGTGGAAAGCCTTAGCGCTTATGCCCGTCAGTTTTTGGGTCGCATGGTAAAACCCGATGTTGATTTGATTGAAGGCATTGCTCCCGCTATTGCTATTGAACAAAAGACCAATACCCGGAATCCGAGATCAACTGTAGGAACCGTTACCGAAATTTACGATTATCTGAAACTGCTTTTTGCTAAAATTGGAAAAACGTATTCTCCGGTAAGTGGAAAAGAAGTAAAGCGCGACCGCGTAAAAGATGTGCAAAAGCATATTTCAGAAATGCCTGTTGGCGCAAAGCTGTATTTGTTGAGTCCATACATCGTTCGTCAGGACAGAGAAGTAGCTGTGCAGATGCAGGTTTGGCAGCAGCAAGGTTTTAGTCGTGTTTTCTACAAAAATGAAGTGATTCGTATCGATGATTTTATTGCTAATCCTGCCAATAATATTAGCGTTGCCGAAGCAGAAACCGATGTCTATCTTTTTATCGATCGTTTAATCTGGAATCCTGATGACGATATGCAGTCTCAGCGTCTCGGAGGCAGTATTGAAACCGCATTTTCTGAGGGCGAAAGCCGGTGTTTTCTCTATCACGAACAAGAGGATAAAATGCAATCTTTCTCTGAACTTTTTGAGCAGGATGGGATTCAGTTTGAGGAGCCTTCAGTGAATTTCTTTTCATTCAATAGTCCCTACGGCGCTTGTAAAAAATGCGAGGGTTTTGGATCTGTGCTTGGCATTGACGAAGATCTCGTAGTTCCCAATAAATCACTTTCTGTTTTTGATGGTGCTATTGCCTGTTGGAAAGGGGAAAAGATGGGAAAATGGCTCGATAAATTTATTGCGTCCGCTTCTGAATTTGATTTCCCGATTCATAAGCCATGGAAAGATCTTTCTGAAAATCAGAGAAAGCTGGTTTGGGTCGGTAATAGATATTTTAAAGGACTCGACAAATTCTTCCAAATGTTGGAAGAAAACACATATAAAATTCAGTATCGTGTGATGCTGGCTCGATACAAAAGCAAGATTATTTGCCCCGATTGTCGTGGAACCCGCCTCAGAAAAGATACAAGTTATGTAAAAGTGTCTAAACATTCAATAAGTGATATGCTGTTGATGCCGGTTTCTGATTTGCAGGATTTGTTCAATACCTTGAAAATTACAAAATATGATCGAGAAATTGCAAAACATATTCTGGAGGAAATTGAATCCCGGCTTTCTTTTCTGGTGGATACAGGCTTATCGTATCTTACACTGAATCGTCTTTCTAACACGCTTTCGGGCGGAGAAACTCAGCGTATTAATCTGGCTCGTGCTCTAGGTAGCAGCCTTGTAGGTTCCATGTATGTACTCGATGAGCCCAGTATTGGATTACACCCGGTAGATACCGATCGGCTAATTGCTGTTTTGAAAAAACTTCGCGATCTGGGTAATTCTCTTATTATTGTTGAACACGATGAGGATATTATTGGTGCAGCAGATTATATAATCGATTTGGGGCCAGATGCCGGACGAAATGGCGGTGAACTCGTTTTTCAGGGACCGTTTAAGGAACTCAAGAAAGCTAAAAATTCACATACCGCAGATTTTCTAAATGGAATAGATATTCTTGAAGCCAATACCAGCCCAAGAAAAGCCAGGTATTTTGTTGGATTGCGCGGAGTGGCACAACATAATCTGAAAGATATTGATGTAGATATTCCTCTTGGTTTATTTACCGCAGTTACCGGCGTAAGTGGTAGTGGTAAATCGACTTTGGTAAAGCATGTTTTGTATCCAGCATTGCGAAGGCGATATGGGCATTATACCGAGCAAACCGGAAAATTTAAGGAATTGAGCGGTGACTTACATTTGCTTTCTGGCGTGGAAATGGTCGATCAGAACCCAATTGGGCGCTCGAGTAGATCGAACCCGGCAACTTATGTCAAAGCATTCGATGATATTCGGGAATTATTCAGCTTGCAACCTGTTGCTAAACAGCGGGCTTATAAACCCGGATATTTCTCATTTAACGTAGAAGGTGGACGATGCGAAGTTTGTCAAGGAGAGGGAAGCATCACAGTAGAAATGCAGTTTATGGCCGATGTGCATCTGCTTTGTGATGAGTGTAAGGGATCGCGCTATAAAGAAGAAGTACTCGATGTAAAATTTCACGAGAAAAACATTCGCGATATACTGGAAATGACTATCGCCCAAGCGTTAGAATTCTTTAAAGAACATTTTACCAGCGATAAAGTGGGCAGGCTCTGTAAAAGGATTGCCGACAAGTTGCAACCACTCTATGATGTAGGACTTGGATATTTGCAAATGGGACAACCCAGCAATACACTGTCTGGAGGAGAGGCACAGCGTATTAAACTGGCGTTTTTCCTTGCCAGAGGTTCACAGGAAGAGAAACTACTTTTCATCTTTGACGAACCCACATCGGGTTTGCATTATTACGATATTCGCTATTTCAAAATGGCCGTCGATGGCTTAATTTCTGCCGGACATTCTGTTTTGATTGTGGAACATAATATGGAATTAATAAAATGTGCCGATTGGATTATTGATCTAGGTCCTGAAGGAGGTGAAAAAGGAGGCGAAATCATGTATCAAGGGCCACTAATCGGATTGAAGAAACTCACAAAATCTGCTACAGCACCTGTATTAATGAAAAAATTTGAATCATGAGTAAATTAAATAGTATTGGCGACCCCTACAAATTCAAATCGCTGAAAGTATATGCCTCAAATGAATGGCTGTACGAAGGAAAAAACTATCGTACTGTTTTTGAGGCCTCAGAAACTACATTTTTATATGCAGAACTTTGCGTTTACAATAAGCTTTTCGACGAGGAAGCCTGGAAAACAAAAGCCTCTTTGAAATGTTACAATAAAACAAGCCGCGGAAAGGGTAAAGAAATTTGCGATCTTGACGCAGACCTTACAGTTGATAAAGACCAAAATGAGGTTTTTGTTCGCGAAGGATGGGGAAATAAAGCACCGGGCGTTTTCTGGAAAAAAGGCGATTATATTTGGGAAGCTTATATCGGCGATACACTAGTCGGAGAATGTATTTTTCATGTGGAAGACGCCGGTTCAGTTACAGAAACAGAAAATCCATATTTCACACTCGATTCTGTAAAAGCATTTGAAGGTGGTTGGGAATTTGTGAAAAAAGAAGATCGTGTGTACATGTCTTCGTTCAGCAAAGAAACCACGAAATATGTTTGGCTGGAAGTTGGCATTAAAAATAAGCTGGAAGATCTTTGGCATTTTGAACTGACTTTCAATTTCTTTAATAGTGCTCGGCAGCTTAAAGGAAGAACAACCATTGTGAATGATGTTAAAGAAAGCGAAGGAACGGTAATTACCTATGCTTCTGGGTGGGGAAATAATACTGAAGGTGCCACTTTTCAACAAGATGCATATTTTGCTGAAATTGTATTTATGGGGCAAATTATTGCAACAGTGCCACTGATTTTTGGCAAAGAAAATGTACCAGGTGATATTGAATATATCAGTGGCGCAGTTTTGGGCTCTGCAAATGCATTAAAAGCTGGCATAAACAACGATGAAACCGTTGAAGATGTATTGGCAGAACTCGACGAACTGATTGGTCTTTCCAATATTAAAGAGCAAATTCGCGAGCATATCGATTATATCGAATTTATTAAACTTCGGAAAGAAAAAGGATACGAAGATTCCGAAAATATTAAATTGCATAGCATTTTTACCGGAAATCCAGGAACAGGAAAAACCACAGTGGTAAATATGCTGGGTCGCTTATACAGAGCCATGGGTCTTTTATCTAAAGGGCATGTTCTGGAGGTGGGTCGCGCCGATCTTGTGGGTGAGTTTATCGGACAAACCGCTCCTCTTGTTAAAAAGAAAATCAAAGAGGCCAAAGGAGGAATTCTTTTCATTGATGAGGCTTATGCACTGTATCGCAAAGATTCAGAAAAGGATTATGGCCATGAAGTTATTGAAGTACTGCTCAAAGAAATGTCGGAAGGCTCTGGCGATATTGCTA
The DNA here is from genome assembly GCA_016937255.1 of Bacteroidales bacterium. GTDB lineage: Bacteria > Bacteroidota > Bacteroidia > Bacteroidales > DTU049 > BM518. The sequence goes on along the minus strand of JAFGWG010000031.1, from coordinate 15,354 downwards.
TTATGGGGGCGGGATATCCTGCCGAAATGGACGATTTTCTGAATTCAAACCCAGGGTTAAAAAGTCGCATCAATTATACTTTCCATTTCAACGATTATCTGCCCGAAGAGCTGATGCAGATTATCGACTTTTATGCAGGCAAAAAAGAATTAACTTTAGCCGAAGAGGCCAAAGTTGGCTTGGATAAAATCATCACAGAACGTTATCGCAATCGCGATAAAACTTTTGGGAATGCCCGTATGGCAATTTCTATGGTGAATGAAGCCAAAATGAACATGGCTCGCCGGCTTATGGCAAACCCCGATGTTCGTGAATTACCCGAAGAAGATTTATCTAGAATTGAATATATTGACGTGCAAGAAATTATCAAAGATGCCAATCATAAAGAACTACACCTCGAGGTTGACGAAGGACTGCTTAAAATTTGCATGCAAGATTTAGACGAATTAGTTGGACTTGTAAATATCAAAACCGAAATCAGCGAAATGATTAAGCTGGTTCGTTATTACAACGAAACCGGGCGCGATGTATTGAATAAATTCTCGTTGCATACTGTTTTTACCGGGAATCCCGGAACAGGAAAAACCACTATTGCCCGCATTATGGGTAAAATTTATAAAGCACTGGGCATACTCGAACGAGGTCATGTGCTCGAAGTGGATCGTTCGGAACTGGTGGCAGGCTATGTGGGACAAACAGCCATCAAAACGCAGGATGTAATTGATAAAGCTATGGGTGGCGTGCTCTTTATCGACGAAGCTTATGCCTTAACCGATGGTGGAGGAGAAAATGATTTTGGAAAAGAATCCATCGATATTATTTTGAAGGAAATGGAAGATAAGCGTGGGCAGTTTTCGGTTATTGTAGCCGGATATCCAAGGCCAATGACCAAGTTTCTGGAATCAAATCCCGGATTAAAGAGTCGTTTCGATCGTACATTGAATTTCAAAGATTATACTATCGAAGAAATGATGGATATCTGCAAACTCATGTTCTCGAAAGAAAGTCTGACGATGGATAAAGAGGCGGAGGCATTTATATCCAATTATATCAGTTCGCTAATGCAAACCAAAGACGAATTTTACGGCAATGCACGCGAGATTCGTAAAGTGACTGAGAAAATTGTCAGAAACCAGCATTTACGTATGGCGGGAATGGAATCAGCCCAAAGAACCCCGGAAATGATTGCCACCATTACAATTGAAGATTTGAAAAGCATGGAAATTCCTGCCGGAAGAGCGTATAATCCTATTGGTTTTCAACGTACGTCTTCTTAGTGGACGCAGAGATAAAAACCTGTCAGGTTTTATGTGCGATTTACAGCGTTTCAAACCTGACAGGTTTGAGTAGTAGTGTTACAGCCAAACGTAGCCATTATCACAGATCCGGATATCTATTCGTCCCGCTTCGTTTTTGCATTGAGCGGGACAAGAGATCATCCGGGAGAAGGAGTTGTTGGCGGAGCAAAATCTGCACGGACTTCTTCTTAGGGGACGCGGATTTACGCTGTTTTTTTAGATTTACGGATTTACGCGGATATAAAAACCTGACAGGTTTGAGTAGTATTGTTGCAGCCAAGCGAAGCCATCATTCCATCGTCGACCAAACAACTAAATGACACAATGGTCGTCATGGAATCGTTGGCGGAGCAAAATCTGCCCCTTAAACGGGTCCATGTCCGCTCATTATTATGCTTTTCTGCGGACGGTGGAATGTTTAATGCGCAGATTTTTAGTCAAATGAGGGGATTTGTCATGGGTGGCTGGTCGAAGTATAAGCAGCTTTTTATGAGCTCTATATTACGATACCAATATATGAAAATAGTTTATTAAGGCTTGGAGGGAATACGTCCAACTACTTCACTCCCATTAATTGTAACATATTTTAGTATTTGATAGTTTTCTTCTGAAGCAGTATTTTTTTTGAGCAATGATGTTCTATTTATTGCTTTCATATATAATAAAAGTCAACAATAGCAAAATTAATGAAATTTGTAAATTATTGTTGTCTGATAAAAACTATTAATGCAACATCTATTATATCCAGATTCTTGCTGATGAAGAATCAGTTTTCAACAACAATAGTTATAGTTCCTAAAATATGATTATTCTCAGTAATTTGAACCCAAAATATCCCATTTGTAAGATTATCTCTGTTTAGGGTAATGGTTTGTCCTGAAACAGCTTCTATTCTCTTTACTATTTGCCCAAAACAATTGTAAATTGTAAGGGTTGCGTTATGTAATTCTCGTTCTGATACAAGAGTTGTCTGCATGCAAAATGGATTTGGAAATGGTGTAAAACTATAAGTTGGCATTTCATTTACTCCACTTAGACTGCAAGCATTGCTTAAATTGTTATATCCTCTCTGATATGCCTGACACCTCAATTCATTCAATGAGGGCTTGTCAGTTCCATTCCCATTCCACTCTCTTAGTCCAATCGTGCGAAGAAACTCAAAAAATATAGTATCAGTAATACCATAGTAAGTTTCGTAATAGCTTGCAGCAACTGTATCTAAATCATGCATCCAAGTGAAATCAATTAGGCGGATATTAGCGGCGTAATAATCCCAATAAGTAAAAGTTTCGGCTATAAATGCGGCCTGCAACGAATCAGAACTATTGCATGTTGGACTACTCGGGAATCCATATTGATAAAAGCAAATAGGTTGCAAAGGATATTGACTGACCAATGTGTTCATATCAAAAGGGATAGTATAGAGAGGCTTAACTGTGAAGTTTGACCAAATTGGGTAATATGAAACGCCAATATAATCAGAGTTTATATTAATGCTATGTGCGTAAGTTGAATAGTTAATAAAATCAGTAAACTGGAGTTCAACTGCTACATTTAATCCTGGCCAAAGTGTTTTGGCATAAACCAGCACAGAGTCGTAAAACTGGGTGTATTGTGCCCATTTGGCAGAGTCTGAACCAAGAAATGCACCAATTTCAGATCCTATAATTAATGACGAAAGCGATAAAGCGGGAGTGTGGGTTTTCACACTATCCAAAAGTATTTTATATCGGCTAATAAAGAGGGTATTATTAAAAGCTATTGAATCTAAATCAGGTGGAGTTTCTAAACGGTTAGTGTTTATAGGGTTTATGTTTAGATCAACTGCAATTCCTCTAGATGGGTAATATACATTGGCAATATCAAGAATGGAGAAGTCGAACGTATTTGGCGCTGTTTCAAGCATAGACCAATTAATAAATAGTCCAACTTGATTCATTCCTAAATTTTCGCCAATCGCAAAACTTGAGTCATAATTATACACAAGGTTCTGCACATGATAAGTACTTACATCCACAGCAAGTTTATTATTTGAAGGATTGATTTGTGCTTGTGATTTAACAATACAAAGCAAGAAGATGACTATAAAAATACAATAATTTAGTTTCATATTTTTATGGATTTTGGCGTATCAAGAAATTACAGTACATGAATTTCTCTGTTTTTGACTATTAAACATAGTGAAAGTTGAATATGTATTTTATTGTCAGAATAGCTAATAGATCGTATCTGGGTTAAAGGGTGAATAGAAAGGCTCTTCCACATTCCTCAATTTCCACAGGCTCACTATTACTCACATTATCATTGTTCTCGCTCTCATCCTCATCTGGAAGCATTTTCATTATCTTTGGCAATATCAATGGTGCTGCGTTACCCAATGGTTCATAAAGCAAGCTGCCTTCACGTATATCTTTTTTTAATAGAACCCCGGTTTTATCAGCCGAATTGAGAAAATTAATGAGCAAGGAAAGAATAAGGATATATTTTGCAGAAGCAAAAACAGCTCCGGCTATACGATTTGGCAATCCCAAGTGCAGGGAATCGATAAGTTTTCCGATATTTTTTGAAATCAAGAATACCAAAGCCATGGCTCCTAAAAAAGCAATCAAAAAAGCAATAAGTTTGGTTTGTTCGGGTCCGGTATTGAGAAAATCGATTAGGAAAGAACTAATCCAGTCGCTTAGATGCAGACCAGCAAAGACTCCAGCTAATAAAGCTACGAGTTGAGCTATTTCCTGAACAATTCCTCTTGAAAATCCTTTATAAGCACCCCAGGCCAGGGGTATGAGTAAGACAATGTCGATTACATTCATATCAGGTCTTTTTCAGATGCCTTGTAAGTTTTGTAGCGTAAATAAAATCGTTTATTTCTTTATTATCTGTATTTAGAATATCCACATTCGAGCCTTCCCACCAAAGATTTCCCTGATAAATAAACGCGATATTATCTCCAATCTCAATTACAGAGTTCATATCGTGGGTATTAATCACAGTCGTCATATTAAACTCACGTGTAAGTTCACTGATCAGATTGTCGATCACAATGGCGGTTTTTGGATCCAACCCACTATTGGGTTCATCGCAAAACAAATATTTCGGATTCAGTACAATAGCCCTCGCTATGGCCACACGCTTTTTCATTCCACCACTAATTTCAGACGGATATAGGTCGTTTTTTCCTTCCAAATTCACTTTATCGAGGCAAAAATCCACACGTTCTTTCTTTTCAGCTTCGCTCATTTCCGAAAACATATTCAATGGAAACATTACATTTTGCTGAACTGTAAGCGAATCAAATAGTGCTCCACCTTGGAAAACCATTCCTATTTCTTTGCGAATTTCTTTCTTCACATCCTCGCTCATAGTGGTAAACTCGCGACCATCAAACATTATGGAACCCTCATCTGCCTGGTGCAGGCCTAATAGTGTTTTCATTAAAACTGTTTTCCCGGAGCCGCTTTGCCCAATAATCAGATTATTGATTCCCGTTTTAAATTCCGTAGAAATTCCCTTCAACACCGTATTTCCATCGAAAGACTTTACTATGTTTTCAACCTTTATCATAACATCAAAAGTTGAGTTAATATCAGATTGAAGAGAATAATCATTATACTACTCTGAACCACAGCTTTGGTGCTGGCTTTTCCAACCTCAAGAGCTCCTCCACGAACATTATATCCAAAATATCCACTCACTGAAGTAATGAGAAAGGCAAATACCACAGATTTTGAAAGAGCATAATAAATTTCGAAGGGTAGAAAGAACGATCGCACTCCATAAAGGAAGGTTTCCACACTCACCATATCGGTTAGATATGAAACCATGTACCCTCCTCCAATACCAAGAAACATTGAAATGATAATCAAAACAGGGAAAATCAACATTGCACCAACAATTTTTGGCAAAATAAGGAAACTAGCGGGGTTAATTCCCATCACTTCGAGTGCATCAATTTGCTCGGTAACCCTCATGGTACCAATTTCACCTGCAATTCTAGACCCCACTTTCCCGGCAAGAATCAAACTCATAATGGTAGGAGAAAATTCAAGCACAATGGTAGAGCGAGTAATATAACCTACAGTATAGCGTGGAATAAGTGGGCTGTCGATACTGTATGAAGTCTGAATAGCAACTACCGCTCCCATAAATATAGAAATAATGGCAATAATACCCACCGAGGCAAACCCCAGTTGTTCGATCTCAGTAACTACCTGAATTCGAAACTGCCTCGCACTGTCGGGTCTGCGAAAAACCCTAAACATGAGAAGCACATATTTTCCTATACTGCTGAGAAATTTCATATTACGATGCGAATTTAGTGAATATTTTAGAGACTTGATTGCTTATTCAAGAATAGATTCTAAACAACTTTAAACAATTTGTTGTCATTCAATGCTATATTTTGTTTTTTTGTATGAAAGAAAGGAAAATGAATCCGCTTATTGCAAATAAGATTAAAGAGCTGGAGAAATTATGTCTAAAATACGACATAAAAACCATGTATCTTTTTGGCTCAGCTGCGTCTGGACATTTTAATGACGATAGCGATATTGATATTTTGATTTCATTTAAAGACATTTCGTTTGAAAAATACACCGATAATTATTTTGGCTTACACCACGATCTCACGCAATTATTCGGAAGAAAAACCGACCTGCTCACAGAACGCTCATTATCAAACCCATACCTGATTGAAAGCATAGAAGAATCTAAAGTTTTATTATATGCAGCGTGAAATTCTGAAATACTTATACTACATTAAAACTTCGATTGAATCTATTGACGATGTTATAATCTGGGGCATTATTTCAAAGGATATTCCTAATCTTAAAATTCAGGTGGAGAAATTGAATACTATTTAATTTCTTTCTCTCAAAATTTCCTATCTTCGAAAAAATTTCTTTTTTCCTGTGAAATAAAGAATTTTATGCATCTATTAACTCAGTTTACCAATAAAACACATATACATGAAAGCACTGAATCTAATCTGGATTACGATTCTTCTATTGTCGTTTACCAATGCAAATGCGCAAAAAAGCGATAAAGAAATTGATGCGTTGTGGCAAAAATGCGATAGCCTCATAGCAAAAGACCTGCCACAATCGGCTCTTGAAGTAATTGACGAAATTTACACTCTTGCTGGCAAAAAGAAACTTGAAGGCGAGCAAGTGAAAGCGGTGATTTATAGAATTACCATGATTTCCGACTATCAGGAAGACTATTACGAAAAGTCGATCGATGAAATGAAACTGGAAATTGACAAAGCTACGCCGCAAGTAAAACCACTGCTCTATGCTATGCTTGGCGAGCTGTACTGGAATTATTACAGTGTAAACCGCTGGAAATTTTATCAAAGAACCGCAACCGATAATTTTGAAAATAATGATATTAAAACCTGGACCCTTGACCGATTGGTTCAAGAAGTACGCTGGTGCTATACCAAAGCCATGGAAGATCAGGAAATTCTGACAAATACCAAAATTGATAAGTTTCTCCCTCTGATTGATGATGCTGGTTTTGTGGAATACACCCCCACCCTTTTCGATTTTATTAGCTGGATGGCCATAATGCGCTTTTCCAACGAAGAAACCATGCTTACCCGCCCTGTTGAAATATTTCAGGTAGATAATGAAAAATACTTCTATCTCGGAAAGCGTTTTACCATGTACGATATCCCTGATTTTGATTCTACTTCGTTTAGTTATTTTGTTATAAAAACTTTTCAGAATCTTACTAAAGCTCATCTCAGTGATAAAAACAACGATGTTCTTACTTATATCGAACTGCAAAGACTGGCTTGGGTCAGAGCAAAATCTACAGTTCTAAATAAAGACACATTTTATCTTCACTCTCTTCAGGAATTGCATGCTTCAAACAGTGGCAATACCAGTTGGGCAGAGTCTGGATATGCTCTTGCTTCATATTATTCCTTGCTGGCTGCCAATTACAATTACGAAACTGCCCCTGAGTATCAATGGTATAATAAAAAAGCGCTGGAAATCATTGATGAAGTGGTAAAAAGCTATCCAAAAAGTCGCGGAGCAAACAATTGCCTGGTTTTGAAAGAAAACATTATCAGACCGACTATGAATTTGACAAGAGAAAGCGCTTCTTACCCAGGAGATCCTTTCGAAAGCATTCTCAACTATTCTAATTCAGATACAGTCTGGTTCAGAATCATTAAAATTGACGTGGACAAGAATAATGATCTTGATAGAAAACTCTATACTGAAGAACTCATTGAGTACTACGTCAAATTAACGCCTATTAAAGAGTTTTCAAATGAATTAACCAACCCTGGCGACTACCAAACTCATTCAAAAAGCATCATTTTTGATGGCCTTGATGAAGGCTTTTATATTATTCTTCATTCCTCAACCGAATCGTTTGATATAAACAAAGGCTGGGTAGGTTATTCTGAACACTACAGTACAAAAATCACCTATTTATCACAAGATAAATACAACGAAGAATTTTCATTTCTCATTTTGAATCGTAAAAACGGAGAAGCCATTCCCAATGCCAATGTTTCGGTTTACATGGAGAAATACAATTATATTACACGATCATACGTATATGTGAAGTACAAAAACATTCAATCAGACCAAAATGGATTTGCAGATCTGGGTAGCCTGCCTAAAAACTCAGACTACAAGAACATGTATCTCGATATTAGCAAAGGCTCTGATCGGTATTGCACCTTCAACACTTTTTACATGTATTCGCGCAGCGATTACGATCCGGGAAATCGTACCAAAACCATTTTCTTTACCGATCGCAGCATTTATCGCCCAGGGCAAACCGTCTATTTCAAGGGAATATTGCTGAATTACGACAAAGATGAAAACTACAATATCATTGCCAATAAAGAAAGCCATGTTTACCTTTATGATGCCAACTATCAAAAAGTTGCCGACATGGCCGTTACCAGTAATGAATATGGAACATTTACCGGCACTTTTACAGCCCCTGATGATGGATTGACAGGCCAAATGCATATTAGCGGCACCAATGGAACAGTGTATTTCAGAGTAGAAGAATATAAGCGCCCGAAATTTTTTGTAGATTTTGAACCCGTGGAAGGCTCATATAAACTCAATGAACCCATAACTGTAATTGGAAAAGCCAATGCTTATGCTGGAAATAATATTGATGGGGCACAAGTAAAATATCGTGTAACTCGAACTGCCCGCTTCCCCTTCTGGTTCGGTTGGTGGTACCGCGCAATGCCTTATTCAGCTGCTATGGAAATCACCAATGGAACAACTGTTACCGATGAGAATGGAAAATTTAAAATTACATTCGATGCCATTCCTGATCCATCTGTTAATAAAACATTTCTTCCAGTGTTTAATTATACTATTCAGGCCGATGTAACCGATATAAATGGAGAAACCCGCAGTTCTTCTACATGGGTTGGTGCAGGCTATCGTTCTCTGATTTTGGGTAGTAATGTAGGAACGGAAGTAATTAAAAACAATGAAATTAGATATGAAATTAGCAGTACCAATTTATCGGGGACCAATGTGCCTGCAGAAATCACCTTCCTCCTGTATGAATTGGAAACGCCTGAGCAAACTTATAGAGATCGCTTGCTGAGCAAAGCTGAGTACAGTTCAATTTCATATGAAGAATACAAAGTCCTATTCCCTCATGATGCCTTAAAAGACGAAAATAGTCCCGGCAACTGGAAGAAAAAAGATCTCGTTTATTCACACCTGTACAAAAGTAATATTGACTCTATAATTCCTCTCGACAGCCTGTTAAAAGGAAAACAGGGGTCATTCCTTATCACCATGTCTGCAAAAGATGCATTTGGTGAAGATGTGGAATACCAACAATTCTTTTCATTCATTGATCCAGAAATGAAATCGGTATATGGAAATGAAATTGCAAGCTTTCACGGTATTGAAACTTATGTTGAACCAGGAAATACTGCTAAAATACTGATTTGCAGCAAAGAAAAGAATACCAAGATTTTCTATCAGGTTGAGCATATGGGGAAATTTGTTAAAAGCGAATGGGTAGAACTTAACAATGGTCAGAAGCTAATCGAGTTTCCCGTAGAAGAAAAACACCGAGGAAATTTCAGCATCTATTTTGCAGCTGTTAAAGACAATCGTACTTACTTGCAAGAATTCACCATTATTGTACCTTATACCAATAAACAACTGGATATTGAATTCGAAACTTTCAGAGACAAACTCCAACCCGGTGAAGAAGAAACCTGGAAAATTAAGATTACCAATAAAATGGGTGAAAAAGAAGCGGCAGAGTTATTAGCCGGAATGTACGATGCTTCTCTTGATGCTTTCGGTGCACACAGCTGGTATATGAGTTTGCTCAAATATAATTATGGATACCGCAATTGGTACGATCATAATAATTTTTCCACTTCAAGCTCGTCACAGTATAGTAATGCCTACCACAACAATTATTATTTACAAAGCATTATTATTCCTAAACTCGATTGGATAAACTATCCATTCTATAGCTATACCTACGGATGGATGGACGGATCAGGATATTACATCGACGATATTGTCCTTGCTGGTGGCTCTTCTGGGTATGGGTATTCAACTAGAAGCGGTAGCGATCGATATAAATTTAGTGCTTCCAAATCAGATGGTGATGAAGAAAGTGGCGTAATGCTTGAAGCTGACATGATGATGGATGCTCCTGCTAGCGCTGATGCAACAGTTAGCTATACTGTAAATCAGCAAACAGCAGGTGAAAAGCTTGCCGAACGTGAGCAGACTAAAGACAACCGCAATGGTAATGATGGTTTTGGAGACATTGAAGCCCGCAGCAATTTTGCTGAAACCGCATTCTTCTTCCCACAATTACATACCAACGAAACCGGAGAAATCATCATTGAGTTTACCATGCCTGAGTCACTTACCAAATGGAAATTCATGGGATTAGCTCATACCAAAGACCTGAAAACAGGCACTATTACCAAAGAACTTCAAACCCAGAAGACTCTTATGGTAAATTCTTTTGCTCCACGTTTCTTCCGCGAAGGTGATAAAATTGTTTTCAGCTCTAAAGTGAGCAATCTAAGCGAAGAAGATCTCAACGGACAAGCACAACTTGAGCTCATCGATCCTTTTACCGGAGAATCTATTGCGGATAAATTTGGACTGAAAAATCCTACATTAGATTTCACCGTTAAAAAAGGTCAGAGCACAAAACTTAGCTGGGACCTTGAAATTCCTTATGGAGTTGGTGCAGTAACATATCGTATTAAAGCTAAAGCCGGTGCCTTTACTGATGGAGAAGAAATGAGTATTCCTATTTTAAGCAACCGCATGTTGGTTACCGAAGCCATACCTCTTCCAATTCGAGGAAACGAAACTAAAACATGGTCATTCGACAAAATGGTAAACAATACCAGCAGTACTTTGGAAAATTTCCGTTATACTCTTGAATTTACCAGCAACCCTGCATGGTATGCCATCCAGGCCCTGCCATATTTAATGGAATATCCATACGAATGCAATGAGCAGACTTTCAGCCGCTATTATGCCAATGCCATTGCTTCGCAAATTGCCAATTCGAATCCAAAAATAAAGGAAGTATTCGATGCATGGGCAAACGAAAGTCCTGAAGCGTTTCTAAGCAATTTGGAGAAAAATCAAGAGCTGAAGTCCCTTATGCTGGAAGAAACCCCATGGGTTTTAGAAGCCAAAGACGAAGGCGAACGCAAAAAGCGTGTAGCTCTTCTTTTTGATATTCACCGTATGGCTCGTGAGCTTAAACAGGCCGAGAAAAAGCTTATCAAAGCTCAGTCCCCCAATGGTGGATTCCCTTGGTTTAAAGGTATGCCCGACAACCGCTATATTACACAACACATTGTTACCGGATTTGGAAAACTCGATCATCTTGGTGTTCGCGAAATAAGAGAAAACTCCAGTGTCTGGAATATGATTTCTAAAGCCGTGTATTATCTAGACGCCAGAATTTCAGAGGATTTACGATTCATTAAAAAATACCATCCCGATTATCTTACAGAACAGCATATCGACTATACTCAGGCTCAATATCTCTATGCCAGAAGCTTTTTCCCAGAGTTAAAAATCAAAGGTGGAGATCAGGAAGCTTATGATTATTTCTTCAAGCAAGCCAAAGAATACTGGACATCTTTCAATATTTACACACGGGGAATGATATCTCTAGCCCTTTTCCGTGCCGATGAAAAAGTAGTAAGCAACGATATTGTAAAATCACTAAGAGAGCGTGCAATTCTTTCCGATGAAATGGGCATGTACTGGCGCGAATTTGTTGGCGGTTACTCATGGTGGGAAGCCCCAATCGAAAGTCAGGCCATGATGATTGAAGTCTTTGATGAAGTTGCTGATGATGGAAATGCCGTGGAAGAATTGCGCATTTGGTTACTGAAACAAAAGCAGGTTCAAGACTGGAAAACCACAAGAGCTACTTCTGAAGCATGTTATGCATTACTGATTCGTGGCACCAATATTCTGGCTTCAGACAAAATCGTTGAAGTTAAGCTTGGAAACATGGTGGTCGATCCTACCAAAATTGACAACTGCAAAGTAGAAGCCGGAACCGGGTATTTCAAAACCAGCTGGAGCGGCGACGAAATCAAACCCGAAATGGGCAAAATAACTGTTACCAAATCCGACAGTGGAATTGCATGGGGCGCTGTGTACTGGCAGTATTTTGAAGATTTGGATAAAATTACACCTGCCGAAACTCCGCTAAACATTAAGAAACAGCTGTTTGTTGAACGTCAGTCACCTACCGGTCCTCGCATGGAACCTATTGGTGAAGGTGCGGAACTACAAGTGGGAGATAAAATCAAGGTACGCATCGAAATTCGTGTGGATCGTGATATGGAATATGTGCACATGAAAGATATGCGCGGAAGCTGCATGGAGCCCACCAATGTTTTAAGTGTTTCCAAATATCAAGGTGGACTTTGGTATTTTGAGAATACCCGCGATGCGGCCACAAACTTTTTCTTCGAGCATCTGACTAAAGGTACACATGTATTCGAATATTCAATGTTTGTAACACACGAAGGCGATTTCAGTAATGGCATTACCACCATTCAGTGCATGTATGCACCTGAATTTACCAGCCATAGCGAAGGAATTCGTGTGAAAGTAAAAGGTAAGAGCGAATAAAGCACCGCTTTTCATACCGGAACGGACAACTTGTAAAGGTTGTCCGTTTTTTATTCCTGCAATTTCTTGAAATGATCATTTTTCTACATTGAATTCATATGATTTGTAATTTTTGTTAAATTTCTTCGTTTATCTTTGATAAAAATTTCTATTATGCTAAAACAGGGGGTGTTTTTTATTGTCTTATTTGTGTTTACATTTATTGCGCAGGCACAAAATACACAAGACGAAAAGAGTAAAAGCAAGGTGTTTGTTGACTGCTCTTTCTGTGATCAAAACTATATCCGTGATGAAATCACTTTTGTAGATTATGTACGCGATCGCAAAGATGCAGATGTACATATCATAATAATTCGAAATAGTAATGGATCTGGCGGTCAAACTTATGAATGCATTTTTCTTGGTCAAAAGCTTTTTCAGGAGAAAAAAGACACCCTTGCCTTTGAAGCTCAATCAGATGCAAGTGATGATGAAATTAGACAACTCTATGTTCAGTACCTTAAGCTGGGCTTGATACCATATGTGTACAAAAGTGGCGTTGTTAAAAACATTGACATTTCTTTTGAGTCTGAAACCGAAGCTGAAAAAGAGAATGATAAGTGGAATAACTGGGTTTTTACTTTAGGAGGAAATGCATGGATAAATGGAGAAAAAACCTATAACAATATCAATATTTACAATGATATTCATGTAAGAAAGGTAATGCCCAATTGGAAAACATCTTTTTACGTTAGTAATAGCTATAATGAAGAAGAATATAGCCTAGAAGAATACAACTATTATTATACTTCTATAAACAGAAGCTTTTATGGAGAGCATGAATTTGTTTATGGCCTAAGTCCACATTGGTCTATTGGCTCTTTTTTAAGTGCCAACTCTTCAACATATAGCAATATTAATCTCTCATATTCCGTTCAACCCGGATTAGAATATAATATCTTCGATTATGAGCATGCAACCACCAAGCAAATAAGGATTGTATATAAAATTGGGCCTGATTTCAACTCATATAACGACACCACAATCTATAATAAAACCGAAGAATGGCTCTGGCCACAATCATTAGGCATAGCAACAAAATCTGTGCAAAAATGGGGCAGTATTAGTGGATCAATTAGCAGTTCAGCATATTTGCACGACTTAAGAAAAAATCGATTTGATTTCTATGTAAACACAAGCATTCGACTGGTTAAAGGATTGGAATTCAATATCAGCGGGAATTATTCCATGGTGCATAATCAGATGTATTTGCCTAAAGGTGATGTTAGTCAGGAAGAGTTACTCTTGCAACAAAGACAACTGGAAACTCAATACGATTTCTGGGCAAGCATAGGAATCAGTTATACATTTGGCTCCATTTACAATAATATTATTAATCCAAGATTTGGATTCTGATAGATTTCGGCACGAAATTTTCTTATTTTTATACCCTAAAGCATCAGTTATGAAAAAACTAATTATCCTCTCATTATTTGTCTTTGGTGCATTTCTGGCACAAAGTCAAACTACACGTTTATCTCTTAATGGGAATAGCATTCTGAATTCAAGATTCTCTGCTTTCTCTATTAATCCTTCGATTGATATTGGAGTAAGCGAGCACTTCAATATTCATTATAGCCTTGGATTTGGAGTGCGTGGAAACAGCAAATTCTATATGCATTTACCGGCATCTGCTCCCCTAGGGATGCTTGCTTTTATCGCCGGAATTGGTGATTATTCAAATTTCCTGTCTTATCTAGGCATTATTCTAATCATTTTGCCCGAAGGTGTTTCATACGATATCCCCTTAAACGACAAATGGGAACTCACGCCGTTTATCAATATCAATTCTGCAGAGTGTTTTACATCTGGAGTAAATAACGATTTTAATTATCTTTTAAGTGCAGATGGAGGGGTTGCTGCTCGCTACTATTTCTCTGATAAGTTTTTCGGTCAAGTATATAGCTCCGCCAAAATTATCGAAAGTAAAGCTTGGGGCGTTTCTGGTGGTTTTGGTTTTGGACTTGCTTGGTAGTTTTCAGTGTGAGATTGAGTGTGAATGTGAGTGTGAAGTTTATGAGTGAAAGCAATACAATAACTCTTTAAATTTCAACTGGTTCGCCATAAAAGCCCTTCACGTTTTCCTCTATTTTGCAAGCAATATTTAGTGCATCGTGCTCAAAGATAAGAGTGTAGTCTTTGTCAACAGCTTCTCTCAAAAAAGCTTCTTTTTCCTGCAATGCCAGAATGGGCTCAATATCTACACTGGCTATCCAAACAGGCGAAACATGGGCCAGCGATGGGATAAAATCTGACATGTATACAAATATTCCTTTATCGGTCGTGATTTTCGGAAGCATTTGTCCGGCTGTATGTCCATTTCTGATGATAAGTTCAAACCCTTGAAACAATTCACCTTCTTCTTCAATAATATTGAGCAAGTCGGCTTCAATTAATGGATCAATATTCTCGTTAAAATAGGCTGCCGCTTCCCTACTATTGGGTTTTCTGGCTGAATCATATTGTGCCCGACTCACATGGTGCTTTGCATTAGGACAAACGATTTTGTATTGTCCATCAGCCAAACGATCTACAGCGCCTCCGCAATGATCATCGTGCAAATGAGTAAAAACCAAATTGGTTACGTCTTCTACTTTGTATCCTGAAGCTTCAATTGCAGCTTTTAGCCCAATTTGTTCAGAAATATACTTAAACTGATAGTATTTTTCGTTTCGCTTGGAGCCAAAACCCGTTTCCACCAAAACCAGTCTATCGTTTGTTTCCACAAGCAAACAGCGATTTATCATTGGAATCAAATTCTGCTCATCTGGGGAATAAATTTTAGCCCATAAGGTGCGCGGAATAACGCCAAAGGCGACTCCGCCATCAATTTTCCATCGCTCGGGAATTATTGTGGTGATTTT
>JAFGWG010000197.1 GCA_016937255.1 Bacteroidales bacterium | reverse complement strand
TTTCTTTAAACCAATTAGGTTTATCCTTCCTGCAAAGATGAAAAAAATTCGTGAGAATATGAAGCCTTTTTACATATAATTTTGCTTAAATCATGTTTTCCCCCTTTGGAAAAGACATAATAGAAGAAAGATTCACATCAAATATTACAACACTTTTTAAAGTTAAACCAAATCCCAATAAAAAAACCCGCCCCAAGAAGCAGGTTTCTGAAAAATATATTAAAAAATCTTAAAGATTTTCCTTTTCAAAGCTATTCATAACATCTACCAGATACTGAATGCTCTCTTTACTCATTGCGTTATAAGTAGAGGCACGGAAACCACCAACAGAGCGGTGTCCCTTTATACCTGAGATATTTCTGTCTTTGGTATACTCGAGAAAATCAGCTTCTTTGTCTTTATACTGATCTTTCATAACGAAACAGATATTCATCAATGAACGAGAATCTTTTTCAGCAGTTCCAACAAACATTTTGCTGTTATCAATAGCGTCATACAGAATCTGAGCTTTCTCAATATTCATTTTCTCCATAACCTCTACTCCACCCAATTCTTTCAACCATCTCATGGTTTCCATTATGGTATAAATTGGAAGAACAGGAGGTGTATTAAACATTGATTCACCTTCTACATGCGTCTGATACTTCAACATTGTTGGGATATAACGATCTTCGTTCACTTTTGCTAGCATCTCATCGCTGATAATTACGAAAGTTGCTCCGGCAGGTCCAATATTTTTCTGCGCACCACCATAAATCATGGCATATTTGCTAACATCAACCGGGCGACTACACATATCAGATGACATATCAGCGATCAAAGGAACCGGGCTATCAATGTCGGTTCTAATTTCTGTACCGTAAATGGTATTATTGGTTGTAATGTGAAAATAATCTGCGTCAGTTGGAATGGTATATCCTTTAGGCACATAATTATAGGTAGTTTCAGCAGAACTAGCAACAATTTCAGTAGTACCAAAGCCTTTAGCTTCTTTAATAGCTTTCTTTGCCCAAACACCGGTTTCGAGATAAGCGGCTTTATTTTTCAAGAAGTTGAAAGGAATCATAGCAAATTGCAGGCTTGCCCCACCACCAAGAAATAAAACTTGGTACCCTTCAGGAACTTTAAGAATTTCCTTAATTAATGCAACGGTTTCATCCATTACAGCTTGGAAATCTTTGCTTCTGTGGCTAATTTCGAGCAGTGATAAGCCAATACCGTTGAAATCGAGAATGGCCTGTGCAGATTTTTCTATCGCAATACGTGGTAGAACTGCAGGTCCGGCACTAAAATTATGTTTTTTCATATCTGAATATTTTAAGGTTCATTAATTAGGACAAAGATATAAATTGATTTAATATATAATGTGTTATGAATTAAAAAATCGAGGCATTTAAATAAATTCTTATATACAATGATGTTGATAAGACACAAGTAAAAAACGCATTGGTGTGTTTTAGAGTTTCCTTTAGGCGGATTTAGAAATGGGATATTAAAAACTCAGCCTCAATCCAAATCCACCGGGATTAAATCCCAAATCAAGATGAGCAGAGTTTTCTTTCTTTTCTTTTTCGAGATAGTATAAATCTATCCCATCGTAAATATGATTATTGCACATTTTATAAAATGGCGCTGAGAGAGCTACAAATCCCAAACCAGCACCACACCAAGCCCAACTGGGTTTGTGCCCATATACAAAAGCATCGGTAAGCTGATATGCCAAAATAAAGCCTCCGGTATATGCAAATCCGGTTCCTATACCATTATACCATCCAGCTGTATTTATTTTCTTGTATGCGTCAGGATAATCTTTTGTTACTTCTTTCAATGCACGAATAGACCATAAGCCATTTACTTCGCGGAGTGTATCCTTTTTTGTCTGATCAGGATTAGAATCTTGTGCTGAAACAAAAGTTCCCAACAACAATAGTATTAATATTAATATAAAAAGTCTCATTCTAAACGATAAGATTTTTATGCTTCCCCAATTTTTTGATAAAGATACTGCAATCGAAAGTACGATGCAAATATTTGCATATTTTTGTATTTGAAACCCACAAAAAAAATGGGAATGAAAATCACACTTAATAATCGAGAAGACAATATTGACAATTTTACTGAAATTAGCATCCGTGAATTACTTAAAGTGAAAGCCTACTCTTTTAAGCTATTGGTGATAAAAATAAATGGAAATCTTGTTCCCAGAGATGAGTACGATAAAGCTATTGTTAGAGATGGAGATTATGTAACGATTTTACATCTTATGAGTGGTGGGTGATTTAATGTACTAATGTGTTAATGTGCTAATGTGTTAATGTGTTAATTTGGCGATTTCGCTTTGTCTGCAATTATAGAACAAGGGGACTATTAAAATAAAACATCAACAACCAAGGGAATTCTCCACGGTTATATTTCACCTATTATTCACGCACTCGCTTGCCCGCAATCCGTGTAGGGCCACCCCGCAAAATATTGCAAATCGATGCCCGAGAAATTTCTAAGATGCTATACGGTCTTATGAAAAACCTTAATTAAGCGTAAAATCATTGTGCAATGCAATAAATAGGCACTTTGTACTTTTACACTTTATACTAATTTTGCTTTGGCAGCACAATAGAACAATAAAACTTCCAAATTAAAGAAGCATTAACGACCGAGGTAATAATCAGCAGTATGCAAATTAATCTCTAAACATATCTATTTTCGTGCTCCAACCCAGCATTCGCATTATTAAAAACTTTCAGACAACCTTAGCATCACAATAGACCTAGGTATCTGAGAAGTATATTCTTGCTCATACGGGGCGTTATTCATCCCCTTCGGGTGCGCTTTTCAAATTTGGCAGAACCATGACATATTTTAATCGATTTTTCTATCCGATTCCTGTGCAGCTTCATTGCGCCAGATAAATTTTCCTTCCCTATTTAAAATGCGAATTTCATCGTTGTTTCCTACTGCATATATGGTGCCATCGCCTGCAACAGCAAAACATGCTCCTGAAGAAATCACAGCAGAAAAAGACAATTTGGCAATGATTTTCACTTCAGTTCCATCTGGCGAAACCCGTATTACTCTCCCACTTTGATCAGACTCGTCGCGGGCATCATGCATTACCACATAGGCAAATCCTTCATCATCTGTTCTAACATTGAACTGAGATGTACTGTATGCTTGCAGATCTGCCTTATACAGTATCTTTCCCTTACGATCAAATTTTGTCAGTATGGCACCGCCCAAAATTTCATGTTGTACATTAAGTTTCAATGATGCTAAAATATACAATGAGCCATCTTTACTGATATGAACAGAACTATCTCCAATATAGGAGTAACTATTAGTCTTGTTTTTCAGTTTATGCGGCAAAACTATACCGCCTCTTCTAATATCATATACATCTCGTTTTTCAGGATTCTTATCGTTACATTTAT
Source organism: Bacteroidales bacterium (assembly GCA_016937255.1). Taxonomy (GTDB): domain Bacteria; phylum Bacteroidota; class Bacteroidia; order Bacteroidales; family DTU049; genus BM518. The sequence goes on along the minus strand of JAFGWG010000197.1, from coordinate 7,912 downwards.
AAATCGATCTGAGTTTTTGAAAATCCATAAAAGATTTGGGCCACAAGTAAATTCCGTTACCCTCTTTTGAAAAACGCAAAATCCTGCTATTCACAAAACAAACAATACTCCCATCAGGATCAGCAGCAACTGAAACACAATCGTTGAAATCCAGTTGGTGTATTTTTGAATTCATAGGTTCAATGCCACCGAGTTCTTTAATAAATGAACCATCGTGTTTGTTATATACCAACGCCGAATGAACATCATTGTTCCAAATGAGCAAATTCCCATCTGAAAGAAGCTCAATTTTAGAAAAAAATTCTGGCCATCGTTTATCTTTAGGTATAAGATTCATCCATATAAGTACACCCTGCTGCGTCATCGCCCATAAAACATCGGTGTAATCAACGTTTTTTCCGATGCAAAACAAATTCTTCTCTTCATCGCAACAGATTCCACTAATGCTATCGAAACTTAATGGTTCTATTTTTTGATCCATTTCGACCTCGTGCATATAGTACCAAGGCCTAATTTTCATAGATGGGTGTAAACGATACCAGACACTATCTTGTATCATCATTTCCGTATCGCAAAAGGAGCATTTTACAAGCCGCTCTGCTCCATCCGTTTTTAGAGATACCCCGCAATTTATACAGCTAATTTCAACAGGGGACTTGAAATACGATTTTTCTTTTTCTTCATCTATCTGATACAGGTCTTCGTTAATGAAATACCCAGAATCATTTTTTTCTAAAATATTCGTTGCTGCGCGTTTATTGATTACCGTTCCGCATTTAGTACAAATAAAATCATCATATTCACCACAGGTAATCGGCTCGCTGCAATTGCTGCACAGCAAACCAGTTTTCTTAAAGGAAACCCGAACCATACCAGCCGTTTCATCTTCAATCATGGTGTTTCTCGCTTCGCCATAACTCATTTCTCCTGAAATGGACAATATTTCACCCAGCAACAACGACCAGAGTTCCTTTGAAAATAAGACCTGAGCATGACAATTGGAGCACCATATCTTTTTTACAGCAGAGTTTATAGCAATAGTATCACCGCAATGCTTGCATTTTGTTGTTACTTCAAGCAAGATGGGCGTGTAATTTCTACTCATTTCTGTGGGTATATTTTTTCAAATATACAATTATAAACTCTAATCTTCCACATACAAAATCAAGCCTTTAAGGTAAAATCCTTCAGGATGAAAGAGAGAATGTGCATGACATGGTGCTTGTGAAAGCTGATCAACTACTCTAACTTTTCGGCCTGTACCCAATGCGCCAGCCATTACAGCAGAATTAAAATGGTGACGTTCTACTACTTGCGAGCAGCTAAACGTAAAGAGGTATCCCCCGCTTTTAATTTTTGAAATCGCTTCACCATTAAGCCTTTTATACCCTTGAATGGCATTATGACGAGCATCGCTGCGTTTTGCATAAGCAGGCGGATCCAGCACTATTACATCAAATTCATTATCAGGCATAGATTTCAAATATTCCATTGCATCTGATTCAATACACGGATTTTCTTCAATAGAATACCCATTGGCTATTAAATTATTCTTGGCCAGTTCAATAGCTTTTAAGCTCGCATCAACTGAAATAACACTACTTGCTCCAGCAGCTTTTGCATAAACCGAAAAAGCACCTGTATAGGAAAACATGTTTAGCACCTTTTTATCTTTCACAAAATTCATCAGCTTTTTTCTATTCTCCCGCTGATCGTTGAAAAATCCGGTTTTTTGTCCTTCTCGCCAGTTGATTTGAAATTTCAGTCCATTTTCCAAAACGGTGAAAGGGAGCTCAGGCTCTTCGCCATACAAAATCTGCATATTCGATTCACCTTTTTTACTACCCGCAACAATAGTCTTAATATTTTCACCAAGTACATCCAACAAAGCAGCAGCAATCAAATCAGCAGCTTGCTCCATTCCAGCAGAGTGAAATTCAAGCACCACTATTCCGTCGAAATAATCGGCAATGAGTCCCGGACAAAGGTCTCCCTCGGCATGAATAAGGCGGAAAACATTTGTGTTGCCGGCTTCCGGCAAACCTAAACTTTGTCTATAATTCCATGCTGATTGAATACGATTTTCCCAAAACTCCGCATCAGGAATACGATCCTCCCAAGAAATTATTCGAGCAGCAATACTACCTTTTCCGTAATGCCCCATAGCGAGGAAAACGCCATGATTGGTTTCAATGCGCACAAGATCGCCCTCTTGTGGATCACCCTCAATTGCTTTGATTGCACCCGAAAAAACCCAAGGGTGAAAACGACGAATGGCTTCGACTTTGCCGGTTCTTATTTTTATAATTGCTTTAGTTTCCATAGTTAATATTTTTGTGTTTTATCCAAAAACGGTATAGAAGTTCCGCATCTTCTTTTGCGTAATCAACGCCGATGCGTTTCCCTGTCTCAATATCTGAATTTTTTAATTCAATTCCATAATCTGCGATATGCAGGTTTTCACTCATTAATGATAATCCATTATGTTCTCTGCCAATACCCAACATGGCACTCATTTTCCCTGGTCCAATGCCATCGCCTTTCATACGCTTCTCTGCAGCTCTCTGAATCATGCGTTCAGCATTTTCAAGAGGTTTTATTGCCCTAATCAGAACTGCATGTGGGACATTTTTAATATTGGTCACTACATTAAACAAATTATGAATTCCGTAGCAAAGATACACATAAGCAACACCACCATCGTTATACATAATTTCTGTTCTAGCTGTTCTTCGACCGTCATAAGCATGGGAGGCTTTGTCAGTCTCTCCTGCATAGGCCTCTGTTTCAGAGATAATTCCCGAGCAACGTACTCCTTCAGTTTCCACCACCAAAATCTTTCCGAGCAAATCGCGTGCAATTTGAACAACATCCGAACGGGTATAAAAATCGATGGGAAGCATTGGGCAAAGGTAATGAAGAAAGAAATTCAAATACACAATTTAAAACTTCAAATAAAAAAGCTCCACCATTTGGCAGAGCTTTTCATTGTCAGAATAAAAAATGACTAGTATCCAAAGATATCTTCCATTTTCACTTCTTTCACCTTACCATATTTCTTAAGATCTTTCAAAGGCAATTGCTCTTTGTCGCCAATAATAAGATAGGTATACATTTTATTTCTCAGGTGATCTGCCTGAAACTGCTTTAATGTTTCCATGGTCATTGAAGGAACTTGCTCATATACATCTTTATCGGTATCATAAGAAAGTCCTAATTTATTGGCTCCTTCATATGCCCAAAGAATATCATCGCGTGTAGTACGATTGGTGCGAATCTGCTTGATAAGACCATCTTTTGCAAGTTGAAAGGAATTATCACTTTCAGGCATTTCGTTTAGTAGTTCAAGGAAAGCATCGATTGCTGTAGTCATTTTATCATACTGACAAGCGATATATGAGAGTATGTAATAATGATCATCCTTTTTATCAGGAGACTGATAGAATGACAATGCTGTATAAGCAAGTGAACGAGCTTCACGCATTTCCTGGAAAATCACAGAATTCATGGATCCACCAAAATACTCATTGAAAAGAGTAATAGTTGGATTCATTTTAGTATTGAACCCTTCTTCACCACGGTTAAGCATCAGAATCTGCGACTGAGGAGTATCAAAATCCACCCAATAAATTATATTTTCTTTAGTTGGAAGTTGCTCAAACTCTTTCTCTGCAGGAATATCCTTCAGAGTTGCCGGAACATTATGAAGTTTGTTTAAAATCTCTGTCAATTCAGCTTCACTTTGACTTCCATAGAAAAGAATGCGGTGCTTATATGATAGAAGACCATGAATAATATCGATGGCATCATTAGCGCTCATACTTTTCAGCTCTTTCTCTGAAAGAATATTGGTTGTAGGACTGTTCTCTCCATATATTCCATAAGAAACAAGGTAGCCAAATACCATTTGCATATTTTTCTTAGCATCTGTGCGAGATTTCAATTCATCTGAAATAAAATTAGTCCATGCTTCATCATTAGCTTTAGCATTTGCAAGTACGTGCTCGAAAAGTTCAACGCCTTTTTCAAAACTCTCACTTAAACCACTGAGTTTTACATAAACCTGATCATCAGAATTGAATACATTAAAAGAGCATCCCAGCTTGTAGAATTCTTTACTTAATTCATCAGAAGTGTATTTATCAGTACCCACAAATGGAAGATAATCAATAGCATACGGCAATTTTACATTATTGCTACTTCCCATATCGAATACATAATACATGCTAAATGTTTCATTTTCTGTATTTTGCATATAATGCAAAGGAATATCGCTCTTAATCTTGCTCTTCACGATATCTTTATCAAAGTTTACAAAAACAGGCTCAATGTCTTCAACCTCTGATGCCTTAACATTGGCCAAAAATTCTGACTCATTGTCACGATTCATATCCAGTTTGGTCAGTTTATTTTTCTGAATTTTCTGAATAGAAGTATCTTTTCCTGTTTCCTTATATACTACAACATAGTTATTGTTGAAATATTCATTTGCAAAATTGACAATATCCTGTTTCTTTAGAGAAGCAATTTTATCTGTTCTTTGAACATAATCAGTCCATTCAATTCCTGAAGTAAATGCTTCAACAAAGGCATGTGCACGGCTATCGTTTTCTTCATAAGACTTAATTTCCTGCATTTTGAAATCCTGAATAATAGCAGGTAGCAACCAATCGTCGAAAGCACCTTTCTTAATGATATCGATTTGTGCAAGAAGAAGATCTCGAACTTCCTCCAATGTTTGTCCCTCTTTAGGTGTACCAAACATAAAGAAAACAGAGTAATCTTTCAGAATATATGTTCCTGAGCTGGCTTTTAATACTTTCTGAGCTTTAACCAGATTTAGGTCTATAAGACCTGCTTTACTATTTGACAAAATCATGTCAAACAAGCTAAGTTTCAAAGCTGCATCACTTGCTGCACCAGGCAGGCGGAATGCAATAGCAACATTTTCTGCATCAGGGCCCCAAACAGTTTTTTCGATAGGGGCAGTAACTGGATCTTCCTGTTCGAAAGTAAATTTCGGAAAATCAACTGGCTTCATACCACCAAAATACTTATCGATGATTACAATCGCTTCATCTGGATTGAAATCTCCGGAAAGTGCAATTGCCATATTGTTGGGAACATAATATTGTGAATGGAACCAACGAATATTCTTCATGGAAGGATTCTTAATATGTTCCTGAGTTCCAATGGTAGTTTGTGTTCCATAAGGATGCTTTAGGAAAAGGCCTTCCATAACAGCAGTAAATAATTTCCTCGGATCTGAAGTCATGGTCATATTCTTCTCCTCATAAATGGTTTCCAACTCAGAGTGGAATCCACGAAGAACAGGGCTAATAAAGCGATCGGCCTGAATCATTGCCCAGTTTTCCAATTGATTAGAAGGAATATTCTCGATATACACAGTTTGCTCAAGTGAAGTATAAGCATTAGTACCTTTTGAGCCAATGGTTGACATCAATTTGTCATACTCATTTGGAATAGCATATTGCGATGCTGCAAAAGAAACCGAATCAATAATTTTATACATTGCACTACGCTCAGCATCGTCAGTTAGAGTACGATACACTTCGAATAGACTATCTACCGTCATAATGAGCGGATATTCCTTTGAAAAATCAGAAGTTCCGAAGTGAGGAGTGCCTTTAAACATCATGTGCTCAAAATAATGAGCAAGGCCAGTAGTTTCAGGGGGATCATTCTTACTACCTGCAGCTACAGCAACATAAGCCTGAATACGCGGCTCATTTTTGTATACTGTCATATATACTTTCAAGCCATTATCGAGAGTATAAATTCTAGCATTAAGTGGATCACCGGGTACAGTGACATATTTATAATGCTTTGCATCTTTTACGTCTTGGCTTCCGGGAGCATTCTGTGCAAAACTCTGCAAAGAGCTAGACAGTAATAGAAAAAAGACGCTTAACAGAAGAAGTCTTGATTTCATTTTTCTTTATTTTGGTTATAATTCAATTTTAAGATTTAACGAATTTCGAAAATATTCGAGATCCGGATTTTTAGATTTCATTTCTTGGTATTTATCCTCAGCCAAATTACCACTTTGGGCAATTTTAGCTTTGGCTTCTACCGATACTTCCATTTGTATATCATCATTATGCAAAATCTCCCGAAGAAAATCAAGAAATGATTGCTTATGATGTTCAATATCTGCTTTCTGTATTTCCCCTCCACATAATATGGAAATCATTGCATCACTTTTTACAGATATATTACTACTTGTAAGCACACTGTACAAACTTTGATGTTCCTCTCTAATGATTTCGCAATATTTCAAAACAGCTGATTTCAATTCAGGTTCACCAAAAGCCTCACATTGATGGCTTTTATTCAAAGAACGTGAAATTTCTGCTTCCGTTTCCTTTAGGCTAACTTTACGCAAGGTCGGATTTTGGGTTCCTGTTATAACCTCTTTCTTGGGTGCAGAAATATTTTTATTGTACAAAGGTCTACTTTCCTCACTAACAGACTCAACCTTTGGCTCAGTTATTATTTTTTTTTTTCCATCTTCTGCCGAAGCAGAGTGTTCTTTTTCAGGGTAAATTTTTCCAAAACAAAGCTGTAGAAATAAAGATTCAAGCAATAGCTTTTTCTGACTACTTTGGCGATAATTTACATCCACCTCATTAATGGTATTCAATGCTGAAATTAAAAATTGGATACTTGCTGCTTCGGCTTGCTTTTGATAACGACTGCTCAACATTTCTCCTGCTTCAAGCAAGGATAGAGTAGCCGGATCTTTCGCCACCAAGAGTTGGCGCAAATGTGAAGCCAGTCCAATAATTATATGCTGCGCATCAAAACCATTGTCCAGAACCTCATTTAATATCAGAATAGCATTTTTATAATCGCTATTGAGAAAATAATCAACAAATCGGAAATAATAATCGAAATCGAGAATATTCAGATTGTCTATAACCTGCTGATATGAAATTTCCTTACCACTGAAAGTTACAATCTGATCGAAAAGAGATAATGCATCACGTAATGCACCATCTGCTTTCTGAGCAAGGATGTGCAATGCGTCATTCTCCGCGACAACACCCTCGCTATCTGCAACATATGATAAATGAGAAGCAATATCCTCTACTGAAATACGACGAAAATTATAGATCTGACAACGAGATAAAATAGTTGGGATAATTTTATGTCTTTCAGTGGTTGCCAGAATAAATTTAGCGTATGCCGGTGGTTCTTCCAATGTTTTCAGAAAAGCATTAAAAGCTGCTTGAGACAACATATGAACCTCATCAATAATATATATTTTGTACTTCCCTTCTTGTGGAGGAACACGCACCTGATCTACCAGATTTCGGATATCTTCCACCGAATTATTCGAAGCGGCATCAAGTTCATGAATATTAAAAGAAGCATTTCTATTAAAAGCATTACATGAATCGCAAGCATTGCAAGCTTCTCCTTCTTCACTAATATTATGACAGTTTATGGTCTTTGCCATTATTCGGGCACAGGTTGTTTTTCCTACACCTCGGGGACCCGTAAACAGAAATGCCTGAGCCAAATGATTATTGAGTATCGCATTTTTCAAAGTACGAACAATAGTATCCTGTCCAACAACACTTTTGAAGTTATCTGGCCTATATTTTCGAGCAGATACTATGAACTGTTCCATCAAAATCAATTTATATGCTACAAATGTACAAGTTTTCGACAATAATAAAAAGGAGTAAGCAGAAGTTTTTTACGAAAAGCGTATTTTTATATACATTCCGACATTAATTGACTATTACCAATAAAAAACCTGACTGGTTTTTAAGTGAAATTACGCTAATAAACCTGACAGGTTTTTACGCGCCTGAGACTGTATTAAACCTGACAGGTTTTGCCAAAATCTACGATTCCAAGCCCACCGTATTGTCTATTGCGT
>JAFGWG010000196.1 GCA_016937255.1 Bacteroidales bacterium | reverse complement strand
TTCGGGTAAATTATTAACTTTGCTCGTGTGGGCTACATAAGAAGTGATATTTGCCCGTCTGCACATAGCTTTGACCGTTACCGCCAATGCTTAAATTTGCAACGGTGGACATTAACGAACAAATAGTAATATAAAATAAAACTGCAATGAAAAAGATTTTACACTTAATCGTTTTGACTCTGACTACAACAAGCGTGTATTGTCAGCAATGTTTGAAAGCTGGAATATTTTTACCAAGCATGCCAGCTTGTAATAACGGTAGCTATTACTTAGCATTTGAGGATAACTTTGATGGAAATACTCTTGACTTGATTAAATGGCACTTGCCCTATCAAGGTGTAGGTAGAGATTTTAATCATTCAAACGAAAAAGAATGGTTTGCAAATACTGGAAGTACCCCGAGTATCCCATACACTAATAACATTGAAGTAAGTAACGGTACTCTTAAATTAATAGCAAGGGAAGAAACGGTTACAGGTACTTTTGTAACAGACTGGTCTACAAATCCCCCAACTTCTCAAACGGAAACTTTTGACTATACATCAGCTGAAATTTATTCTAATCAAGAATTCTTTTATGGTAAATATGAAATTCGCTGCCGACTCCCAAACGGTAAAGGTTTTTGGCCAGCATTCTGGACTTTTGGCGGACAACGATGGAATGAAATTGATATTTTTGAAATTTACGGAGACGACATAGATAGATTTACATGCAATGTACACCACGACTATGACGGAGATGGTGATTCTGAAAATTGCAACTATGCTCAAAATAATGCTGCCGACTTCACTCAATGGCATGTTTTTACTTGCCTTTTTGATTTTGACAAAATCACTTGGCAAATAGACGGAAACACAGTCAGAGTATTTCACAGGTTTAGTACGGTTTCAGGGATTCCCATTTCATGTGGAGAAAATATTGCTATCGGAACTTATTTTCAGGAACAATCCTATCCAATTGAGAGCATGAATATTATTATGAATCTTTCAATTCAATCTGGGAATAACGCACCCGATGCAAATACAGTTTTCCCCAACACATACGAGATAGATTATGTACGATTTTACATTAAAAGTGAAGAACCACCTTGTGAAGGCTGTCTTGACCATATTGTATATGAAAATACTGACCAATTACCGACCATTACGAGAGCTTCCAACTATATTCAAGCAGGAAATAATGTAACCGTAAAAAGCGGTGAGAATGTAACACTAAAAGCTCCAGAAATTAGATTATTACCTGGATTTTCTACGGAACCTGGGGCAACTTTTGTTGCGACTGCGGAAGATTGCAATCTTCTTAATTATGCAGATGTTCCGATTGACTTTATTGGCAGTAATGCAGTAGATAATTATCAGGTCATTAAATGCATTGACCCTATTTATACAATAGAGGCCACAGGGGTACTTTTTTATTCCTTTCGAGTTTACAATCTTGCGGAACAACTCGTGCATAGTACTAATGGTACTCCAACTGCAAACCATATTAATTTATGGAATGCTATAAATGCAGCAACAGCATGGTATTCTGTGCACTTAGAATTGTTGAATTGCTCTGATTCTGATATCAGAGATTATAATCTTTTGGTAAGTCAGGGAAGTTGTAAAATGGCTAACTTATCCGACACAACAGATAATCAAACAACAGCAATCAAGCAAGACATTGAAAAAACAGAACCCCCCACACTTAATAAAGAGTTTCTCATTTATCCCAATCCAGCAAATGAAAAACTGAATGTTTTTTATTCTGCCAATAATAATCGCCCAGCTACTATAATCATTATCGACATTAATGGGAATGAACTTTATAGAGAACAAAGGAAAAATAGCATAGGTGCAAATAAAAAAACGATAGATACAAGTCAGTTTCCAAGTGGGACTTATATTTTAAGAATTGTTGCAGACGATGAAAAAATTGAAAACAAATTCATTATTACAAGATAAGTTATGTGGGTTAAAAATATTCATATTATCATATTTGCGATTATCGCAATATTTAATTCATCTGTTTCTAACGCACAGCAATTTATTGGAGTTAGCGGAGGATATGGTAAAGGAACATTTACCGACTTTGCTAAAAAGCAAGATTATGATGCAAATTACCACTTAAAAAATGAAGTAGCATTTTCATCTTTCTATGAAACTAAAATGGATTCAACAAATAATCTTAGGATTGAACTACAATATAAGTTGCAAAGAGCCGATATGGAAATAAAATATAATGCAGGACACTCTTCTTTTTATAAGAATCTTGACTATTCATTTCATCTATTAAATCTTAACCTTATTTATTCCATTCATATTATTAAAAAAAAGTCGTTCGAATTAAATTTTTTGCTTGGACCTACTTTTTCTTATAATATTAACACCGTTGCAAAAGGGAATGGTTGGGAGTTTTATTACCAAACACAAGTAGATACAAGTGGTAATCCTGTACAAATCCTGACGACACGAAATTGGGAAAAAGATGAGCGTAACTCCAAAGACCTCTCTAAATTCAACATTGGGTTTGACGCTGGGCTTGATTTTTTAATTCCATTGAATGACAGACTGTATTTTCTTCTTCAAAACAGATACAACATTTTTCTGACTAATATAACGATATTGAAAGATCTTAGACATACATCATTACTAACGGGGTACATAAATATTGGACTTATGTACAAGTTAAAAAATAGACCGACAAAATAAATGGACGATAAAGCACTGAGCGGTAACAAAGGCTAAAAGCAAGCGGGCGGATAGTGGTAACTTGGAGCGTATTGCAACTAATATACTTTATCGCTGGTTGACAGTGAAGTGCTCCGAAATGCCCGCCAGCTTTTAGCCTCAACCGTTAT
>JAFGWG010000195.1 GCA_016937255.1 Bacteroidales bacterium | reverse complement strand
GAGTTGAAAGATCAGTGAAAGAAACAGTGAGATTATTTGTGCTGTCACTGAATGCTGCATTTGGCGCAAGACACGATACTGTGACTGAAGAGCATGTTGTATCTGCTTCGCATGTATTGCTCGCAATTAAACAAACGGTATAAGTGCCGTTTACAGCATAATTATGTGTTGGGTTTTGCTGTGCGCTGGTATTTCCATCACCAAAGTCCCAGAACCAACTGATAACCCCAGTTGTAGAATTTGTTACACTAAGATCTGTGAAATTCACACTTAGTCCACCAATAGCCATATAGCTGAAATCAGCCATTAAAGTATCGAGCGTAATAATAATGGAAGTAGTATCAACGCATGTGGAAGTAAATCCGAAGAGAGTATCGGTGTGAATAACGGTATATGTTCCAAATGAACTATAGGTGTGTTGAACTGTATCGCTCGTTTCTGTAAGGCTTCCATCACCAAAATCCCATGTATAACTAAGATCTGGACTTCCTATAAAAGCTGCAACACTATACATACGGTTTTCAATCAATGGATGTTTTTCTGAGAATTGAATATTATCAGTGTTGTCGTAACATGAAAATACGGTGGGTTCATCATATCCGGCTGTGAAATCATAAGTAATATATGGTTCCACAATAAAATCAGCATTATAAGGAGTTCCACCCACATTAACATTATAGCTTCTTAACCATGTTCCAAATAAATCAAGGCTGCATAACCATTCGCCCTGCCCATCTGCAGCGGCATAACTACTCCCTACAAATGAAAGAGCATTGGCACTGTAATTTGTAATTTCAATAACATAAGGGGCATTCACAGTAACCGGGGTAGGGAATACTGCTGATTTTTTTAGTACACTTAAGGTTCCCGCACCAAAAGTGCTGTCAACGTTTACAACTACAGTGGCCAACACAGATCCCGTAGGTGTACTATCCAATGGATTTGCATAGTATAGATTTACAGTAACGGGTACAGTAGGTAAACTTGAAGACCATGCATAAAAATCTGCTCCTGAAACAGTCAGGTTTTGTGGAGCATCAAAATACTGGCAAAAAGCCTGTGCGCTGGTTGCATTATTGATGCTTAAAGCACTAAGCCCTGTAACCTTCGACATTAAATACCCATTGGTATCTATTCCACAAGTCATTGTTTTGTTTTTTGTGGAATTATTCAAATCATTATTGATGACAGCATTTATTGGAATGAGTTGTTGCGAGAAAACTCCCACCGAAACAATCATTGCAAGAAAAAATAGTAGAGATCTCATTTTCATAGTTTTTGTTTTAATTAATCACAAATATAGGTCTAAAATCAATTAAAAATGAAATTAAGATATTTATCATGCTTTTTGAAAGGCTTTGTTTAATGCTGAAAATCTCATTAATTAATATGTAAAATCTTTTCGTTTGTATATTTTGATCTATTGAAAAGTTTACTCAATTAGTTTTTCACGTACATTTGAAATCAAATTAAAATAAGATGAAAAGCACCTTTATTTTTCCGGTTATGACGATCATCATTCTTTTTTCTATGTCGGCCTGTGGCCCCAATAAAACAGATTTGAGTGATAATCCATTTTTCAGCGAGTGGAATACTCCTTTTGGCGTTCCTCCGTTCGATAAAATTAAATTCGAACATTATCAGCCTGCTCTCGAAGAGGGTATGAAACAGCAGAAAGCTGAGATTGATTCTATTGCAAACAACACTGAGGCTCCGACTTTTGAAAATACGGTTGCCGCTCTCGATGCTTCAGGCGAATTGCTGTCGAAAGTTTCTTCTGTGTTCTTCAATATGCTGTCTGCGAATACCAGCGATTCACTACAGCAATTGGCTCAGGATATGGCTCCTGCAATGACTCAGCATAGTGATGATATCATGCTGAATGGCAAGCTTTTCGAAAGAATTAAGACTGTTTACGATAGTCGTGAAAGTCTAGATTATGAAGCACAGAAGCTAACCGAAATCACATATACAGATTTTGTTCGCAGTGGTGCACTTCTTAATGATAAAGATAAAAAACGCCTCCGTGAAGTAAATGAGAAATTAGCAGTTCTCGATCTCCAGTTTGGAGATCATGTTATGGCTGATAATAATGCATTTCAAATGGTTCTGGAGAAAGAAGATGATTTGGTCGGTTTGCCACAGTCGGTGATTGATGGCGCTGCCCAACTGGCTGAAGAAAATGGCATAAGTGGGAAATGGCTTTTTACTGCCGATAAACCCAGCATGATTCCTTTCCTTCAATACTCAGATCGTCGTGATTTACGTGAAAAGATTTACCGTGGTTATTTTATGCGTGGCGATTATGGAAACGAAAACGACAATAAAGATCTTATCGTTCAGATTGTAAGTCTTCGCCTCGAAAGAGCTAATCTGCTTGGATATGAAAATCATGCTTCGTTTATTCTGGATCGCAATATGAGTAAGAATCCTGAAAATGTGTATGATCTGCTGATGAAAATTTGGGATGCTGCATTGCCAGTAGCAAAGACTGAAGCTGCTGATATGCAGAAAATGATCGATGCTGAAGGTGGCGATTTTGAATTGGCAACTTGGGATTGGTGGTATTATTCCGAAAAAATCAGAAAAGAAAAATACGATCTCGATGAGGAAATGCTTCGTCCGTATTTCAGTCTGGAAAATGTGCGTGAAGGAATTTTTCTTTTGTCGAATAAACTTTATGGCATTACTTTTAAAAAGATTGAAGATATTCCTGTATATCATCCAGATGCATATGCCTATGAAGTGCTTGATAACGACGGTTCGCATTTGGCTGTTCTATATATGGATTTCCATCCACGCGCAAGCAAACAAGGTGGTGCATGGTGTACTTCTTATCGCGATCAGCATGTTAGCAATGGCAAAAATATAACTCCGGTAGTGAGTATTGTAATGAACTTCACTTCTCCAAATGGAGATAGTCCTGCTTTACTCAATCTTGACGAGGTCTTGACATTTTTCCATGAGTTTGGACATGCCTTACATGGGTTCTTTAGCGATGTAACATACAAACGCCTTAGTGGATTTGTTCCGCGCGATTTTGTGGAACTTCCTTCACAGGTAATGGAGCATTGGGCTCTACATCCGGAAATGTTGAAACTTTATGCTAAGCATTATGAAACCGGTGAAGTTATACCTGATGAGCTGATTAAAAAAATTGAAGAAAGCAGCCACTTCAATCAAGGCTTTGCTACTGTTGAATATCTAGCTGCATCTTTATTGGATATGGACTATCATACATTGACCGATGTTAGCGATCTCGATGTAATTGAGTTCGAAAATTCAGCTATGAAGAAAATTGGCTTAATTAAAGAAATTCTGCCACGTTATCGTTCAACATACTTTAATCATATCTTCAGCGGTGGTTATTCGGCAGGATACTATAGTTATATTTGGAGCGAAGTTCTGGATAGTGACGTTTTCGAAGCCTTTGTGGAATCAGGTGATATTTTCAATAAAGAATTGGCTGCGAAATTCCGAAAGGAAATTTTGGCTCCTGGTGGACTTCAGGATGCACTCGATATGTTTGTCAACTTCCGTGGTCGTGAACCACAAGTAGATGCTCTGCTTAGAAATAGAGGTCTTAAATAGAAGGATTTTCTAAATAGTATATTGGATTTTAAGACTTCTCTTTGGGGAAGTCTTTTTTCGTATATTTTTCGACTTCTTGTTAGTTATATATCCAACTTTGTTATTATTGGCTTACCAAAGAAGGATTTCGCTTTAGCATAAGTCACCTTAATCCGGGTTTCTATATCCTTGAGGGAAGAGAGATAACGTTTAGAAAGCAAAATTTTTAATAAACCAATACATTAATAAGCAAAAAAAAGACCGGAAAAATCCCGGCCTCTCTGAAAATAATAAAATGAAGTATTATTCAACTTCGCCCTGAATGTGCAATACAATTACAG
>JAFGWG010000194.1 GCA_016937255.1 Bacteroidales bacterium | reverse complement strand
TCAAATGACGCAAGTCAGGTTTTCTGAAATATAAGTAGCAATTCTTATTTAATTACCAACTTTTCAGTGAGCGAGTGAGTTTCTGTAAGGAATGTTACATAGTACACACCTGTTGCCAAATCACCAATTGAAGCCTGAATCGACTGATGTCCTTCCGTAAAAGTTCCTGAAGCAATTTTGCTTACTTGCTGTCCGGTAATATTGTAAATCACAATATCGGCGTCCATACTCTCTCGTAAATCCAAATTAATTGTGAACTGATCATCAACCGGGTTTGGCGCGATTGAAAGTGATCCTATTAATTCTTGCTCATGTATTGAGGCCATTGAGAATTCCTTTGCATCAGCATTTAAAATTTCGCGTCCCCCAATAACTCCTTGATCTGAGTAAGAAACAAAACCAATAACTGAAATTTCAGTCTCGTCGTAAGTAGCCGGAACCACATAGGTAAATGTTTCAGAGTATGTTGAGCCCGGAGCTGCCGTAGAAGGAATAACTCCTGCATTACCAAACACCCCCGGTTCGTTTGCACGTAAGACGTGATTGTGAACAAATCCAATGATGGGGTCTCCTGCACCATAGTATGGGTGACCAGCAGTTGTGTTCAGATAATTTGTCTGATCGTATCCCGTACCTGTTCCGGTAACATTGTCTTCTGTAATCATCATCACAAAACGCATATCACCGCTTGCATAATCAACAAAATCTGCTGTTACAGTTGCAGTAATAGTTCTGGTAGGTGCATCATATGTAAAAGCTACAGATACCTCAACAGGTGCATAGCGTGTCAGCTGAGCATTTGCGTTCGAAGCCCACGTACCTCGTGAGTGCGGCTCATCCGGTTCACCGGGGAACACTGTACGATCTATCATCGCATTGGGGTACGCAGTCACTCCAAATTCACTACGAATTCCTTCCGAGTATTCCATGGCATCACCGTCGTGTATCGAAATTCCAATTACATTTCCACCGTTCGCCGTAATGATATCATCCATGATAACCGCTCCATCAGGACACCATCCACACCAGGCTCCGGTAAACTCTTCAATCACAACTTTCACTGTTGATGCGCTTACTCCATTGTTTGAAAAGATATCTACACATAGTTCATCGTTACAGGTGCGCTCATCAGCGTTTCCGTTTATGTTGTCAATCCAAACACAAACAGTGTGTTGTTCACCGCCATTTGCTATTATCAAAGGGGTTCCATGCGAATACGTTCCTGTTCCGCCGAGTGCTGCAATGTTAACTCCGATAACTGATTCAGTAACCGCTGCACCACCATCAACAGAGTAGTTCAAATCGTACGTTGTAATTGCTTGTGATCCGTAATTCGCAAATGATCCTGAAACCGTGTTCGCTCCAATTGGTACAAAGCTTCCGAAATCAGAAGATGTAATTGCAGCATCGTAAGAAATCGCATCCGAGTGAAAAGAATATACGATGTCATCATCTCCTGCTGCTGCTAAAGCAGGATAATTATAAGATGGTCCTTCAACCATTACACCGGTTGTTCCCGTTGCATTCTCAGCTCCAATTGTAGCAGTCATTCCCGTTGCAGTGCCATAGTTCAAAACGATATCAAAATCTCCACACTCATGCAAGCGAATTGCACAGTATAAAAATCCTGTTCCACTCGCCGGGGTAACAGAGTACCACTGAATTACATGGGTTCTGTTCGGGGCAGTTCCATAATTAAACGTTCGCACTTCATCTACTGAACCCGTACCCGCAACAACTCCAAGATCATCCCAAAACGCATAAATCGCATTGTTTGGACCACCTGCCGCCGGGATAGTCGTATTTGCTGCATAACTTACCGAGGCTGCTGCATCGAATGTTATGTAACCATTGTCGCTTGCCTTGTACGATGTTACAGGTGTACCAAAGAAACTCCAGGTGAATGGAATTGTTTGAGCGCTAGATAATATATCCTGCGCAGGGACTGATAAAATCGCCGTTCCAGTATTGCTGTATGCATACGGATCGGCGGTACCCGTGCTTGTTGCATATCCGTAACTCTGGGCGTTAACGTATATAGCCAAACCTAAGCACATTAAGAAAGTAAGTGTTTTTTCCATATTAGCATGTTTATATGCAAATTTACTAAAAAATCAATAGTTATTACATTGGCTAATAAACTACCCTGGCTCACAACTTCGGTCTCTCCCGCGTGCGCCAAAAGCTAACAAATGCATCACGTAGATAACCATCAAAAACAAAATATTCCACCCCCTTTTCTATGCATTAAGAATTATTTGTCATATTTTTGAAGAAATAATATGCACCTTAAAAATGACTAATTACAGTTACCTATATTCATTTAATTACGGTTATCATCATAGCGATTTATGCAAGTTGGAATCAAGGCAGCTTTTTGATAAAGAGGAAAAAAATAAATTACTGTTTTCGAATATCAAAGTTGATCCTTCGATCAGTCCTTTTATTAAAAAAAGATTTGATATCATTTCATCCTCAGAAAATTATTCTGAATTATTAAAAACCATCAAGAAAGAAAACATTCGTGTTGATGGATTTAAAGTTGAATACCTGATTTTGGATGGTGATTCTACAGAATATGCCGAAAGACTTAGTAAAATAAGAGATATCGGCTATTGCATAAATGCTGTACCCGATTATTATACCCCATCGATATATTACTCTTTATGCTATTATAAAAATATTTGGTATTTCGGGATTTTAATAAAACAAAAAACCGATTGGTTTAAACACAAGAAAAAGCCTTATTCATTTAGCAATTCAATAAGCATATATATTGCTAAAACACTTGTCAATATTGCATCGAAAGGAAATAAAACCACTCAAATATTAGACGCTTGTTGTGGTGCTGGGACCGTAATACTAGAAGGATGTAATTCAGGATTCAACATAGAAGGATGTGACAATAATTTGAAAGTTTATCAACACACAATAGATAACCTTTCATACTATAACTACACGGCCAATGTATATCTCACGGATATTAAAGACCATAAGAAAAAATACGACTCAGCTATTATTGACCTTCCATACAATTTATACTCCCAGACAAATGATATTCTTATCTCAAACATTATAGAATCAACGGCAAAATTAGCCGCTCGTATAGTTATTGTATCTATTGAAAATATTGAAACGATCATCAAAAAATCAGGACTAAAAATTTCTGATTTCTGCACAGTTGAAAAAAGAGGAAAAATAAACTTCACAAGAAATATATGGGTTTGCGAAAAAGAAATTGGTACGCACTCAGATAAAAATAATACGAAAAGCTAAGATTTTACGCCCTTTCGGGATGCTACGCTTTATTTACAGAACGTCAGCCTTCCGCCGCTTCCGCGCATCTTTCGCGTGGTTTAAAGAATTTGTATATTTGAAATCAAGATTCTATTCTCTTTAAATGGAAACTGAAAAAACATTTCCTGAATGGATTTCAGAGTAAACAATATTAGCCATGACCGAAAAACAAGCAGAAAGACTAAGACTTAAAATCAAGAAAATAAAATCTGATTTGGCGGCTGATAAAAGACGCTGGGGTGGTTATTATGATGACAGCAGAGGGTTACGATACAGACCACTTCGTTTTTATATCCAGCTTGGCGATTATAAGGGCGGGCTTCGTTACCTGAACTGGTTCTACAAAAACTTTCCCGATGATGCGGGCTTCCCCGATTTTCTGTTCGAAGCTACCATCATATTGTTTTATTCAGAAAAATACAAGGAAGCAAAAAGAAAGGCATTTCAAACCTATTGTGCAAACACCTATCTTTTTGACAAGTTTTTTGGAAAGCCCATTATTCAGATCAACAAATACGAAGGTTCTAATCTTGCGGGAATTGAGTTTATGGTTGCGTTTACGTACTCAGACTCGCAGAAAAATCTTGCCGCTTTCAGCGTTTGGCTGGAAGATTTTATATCATCCGCCGAATTTACAGAAGCAAGTCAAAAGTTCATTGAGATTTACACAAGGCTGAAAAATGAGAATAATATTGAAGAAAGGGGTCAACTGCTGGAGAAATCAAGGCGACTAAAAAATATTTTTCAATAAACTTTTGCTGGGTTATACCAACACTAACGCTATTTTTCATTCTTAATGTTGGGTTATACCAACAATAAAACGATTATATCTTCATCTTTACTTCAATAGCTGAAGAAAACCTCAGAATTACACCTACCCTTCCTCCAGCAACCATTTCCAGACCATTTTTACTTCTACGGTTTTGCCTTTGAGCTGGAGTGATTCTTCATGATCGTGTGTAAGAATAAGGCCGGAGGAAAGGTTATACATATCCATAGCCTCCTGCACACCCTTTATTTCCCTTGCCTGGGTTTCGGCATGGTTGAAATTGTGACAGACCTGCACTGCATTGATTATATTTGCCCCATCTCTGATTAAAAAGTCACATTCATGCTTGCCGGAATGGTAATACATTTCCGCTTTTCTACGTCGTAACTCTACAAATACCAGATTTTCCAAAAAACGTCCTTTATTGGAAGAAAACGAAAAACCCAGTTTCGATGCCAGTGCATTATCAACAAAATATGTTTTTTTGGGATTCTGTATCTGCTTTTTCACTGAGTAATCGAACCTGTTCAATTGATACAACATATATGTATTGGAGATGTATTCAATGTAATTTTTAACTGTTGTGGGGCTTTTAATACCGGTGGCACCCGTGAGCGAATTATACGAGGACAGCTTGGCTGCATTTGATGCCAGAAAATAGACCAGCTCAAGCAATTCTCTTTCGTTGGTTAGCTTATTTCGAACCATAACATCCCGGTACAGAATATTCTCAAACAATGAGCGCAAATAATCGGGGTTTTTGTTTTTCAGATATTGCGGAAAGCCTCCGTTATACAAATATTCCTCAAAATACTTACTAAGAGTGGCTCGGGCTTTTGTTTTATACACATCATCATAATGAAATTCATGCCCTGAAAAACTCAGATATTCCCTGAATGAAAAAGGAAACAATTCATACGAAAGATGTCTTCCGGTGAGTCTTGTACCCAGCTCACGACTTAGCATTGTGGCATTGGATCCGGTCAGAAACACTTTATTTCCCGAATCAAAAAGTCTGCGCACAAATCGCTCCCACTCAGGAATATTCTGAATTTCATCAAAATAAAAGGTATGCTGCTCACCAAACATTTCAATAAAAAGCTCATGCAAAACCCTGAAATCATCGGCCTTGAACTGCAACAAGCGCTCATCATCAAAATTGATATAATAATCACTTTCATTATTATCATTGCGCAACTGCCGAAGCAAAGTTGACTTTCCGCAACGACGAATTCCGCTAATAACAATAATTTCCTGGCATTGAATCAGAGTATCCGGAAATGAGCGTTTGATATACGATTCATCTGTGTATGCATGCTGTTCCGTTAAAACCTCTTTAAGCAGTTCTTTCATAGTTTCAGGATTTAATACATGCAAATATACAAAGTTTCCATTTAATATGGATACTTTTAGTTGAATTTATCCATTTGCTATGGATACATTTTGAAATCATACTAATCCTGTTTTATCGTTACCTTCTTCTCAATCGCCCTCAAAACCTGCAATATCAACCCTTCCTCAAAAGCCAATGCAGAAAACATTAAAAAGCATATTCCATAAGTTTTTGAGAATAATCGGCCATAAACATAGGAATATTAAGCACTCCGTCATTATACTTCAGATTTCTTAACGAGTATCGTACAGCGATTTTGGGGTTGTATTTCTTTTTATATACGGCAAGACTTTTGGAACGAACATTTACATCTGATTTAACCTCTACAGGAATAATTTCATTTTCAATCTGTAACAAAAAATCAAGTTCGGCCATATTTCCCGAAGTCCAATAAGACGGTATTTCTTCAAATTGAGCGACCAGGCTCTGCAGAATATAATTCTCAGACAATGCTCCCTTAAATTCAGTAAAAAGCCTGTTCCCTTCTGAAATAGCCACCGGGTTCAATAATGCTAAGCGGCGAAGTACACCCACATCATCAAGATAGATTTTGAAAGCACTTAAATCTCTGTAGGCAGACAAAGGCAATGCCGGCTTTTCCACCTTGTAAATTTTATGAACAAGACCTGAATTTTCGAGCCATAACAGTGCATTTTCATATTCCCGGGCCCGTGCTCCCGGCTTAACTGCCTGATAAAGGAACTTCTTATTGTCTCTCGCCAGTTGCGAAGGCAAAGAAGACCATATATAATTTATCTTGTGAAAATCACTTTCAGATGAATATTTTGAGAAATCAAGTGTATATGCTTTAATTATATTCTGCAATACCGTCTGGGTTTCATTCATATCCTTATTTCCTATGAGTGCCACCACCGCTTCCGGCATGCCACCTGAAATAAAATATGCCTTAAACTGATCAAGCAGGCGATTGAAGAAAATGTCCGGGATTGGATTCAGCTCATCAATATTTTCAATATAATCGAGCAATTCATGATCCGCTGATGAAAGGAACTCAGAAAATGTTATAGGGTGTATAGTAAGAAAATCGACCTTGCCTACCGGAAATGATGCCCCCCTGCTCATGGCAACACCCAATAATGACCCTGCACAAATTACTGAGTATTCAGGAGATTTCTCGTAGAAGTATTTCAGTGAATTAAGTGCATCAGGACAATCCTGTATTTCATCAAAAACGATTAGTGTTTCCTCAGGAGAAATTGGTTCCCCGTTTACATAGGAAAGATTCTCTATAAGACGTGGAATATTTCTGTTCTTTTCAAACAGCTGCTTCAGATCGGGCTGCTCTTCAAAATTAAAATACGCAATATTGCTGAAATGAGCCTTTCCAAACTCTTTCATCAGCCATGTTTTACCTACTTGTCTGGCACCCTGTAACACCAATGGTTTACGGTTCTTTTTGGTTTTCCAGTCAATAAGTTGCTTTGTCGCCTTCCTGTCTATCTTCATATAACTTCACATATTTAATGGAGATTATGTGATTTACACCACATTTTCCATATTAATTATTGGCAAATATATAAAATTTATCAAGTTCAAGCAAAAACACAGGAATTAACTATTACTTACCTCGCCCTCAATCGACTTCAAAACCCGCAAAATCAACCCCTCCTCAAAAGCATATACCAAACGCCCATCGCAGAAGCGGTCGTTGCGGATGATGGCGGTAATGATCTTGCATTTGGTGGGAATATCAACGGTATTGTAGTCAAAATCCTTATCGCTGACCATTTTGCGGCCTTCGTCCCATTTAGCCCAACTAAAATCGATCATGATGGGAATTTCATACACCAGATCGCGAAATTTTGAAACAATGGATTTTTCGACACAATACGGTATGTGAATAACACCATCTTCATCTGTTCCGCCACCCTCCCATGTACCAAACACTTCTGTGGATTTTATTTCCGGTATCAGATCGAAGAGGGGTTGCCACTTTTCGGGGGAATATGATTTTAATATCTCAATATGGTTTTGTTCTGTTAGATCAATCATTTTTTCTTAAGTTTAGTATTTAAAATGGCATATCAGCTTCGCTACTATCATCAATGGATTTTTCTTCTCCTTTATGCAATCCATTCTTCTCCGAATCAAGATACCACTCCAACGCCTCAATGGACTCCGCACATAGTTTATCTTTCTGCTCAGCCAAAAGATTCTCCGCATACTCGCCAAGATAAAACATCATAATCACAAATAAATTTGAGCGGTCCTCACCATCCGGCACAGAGAGGTGTGTTTCATTAATGGATGGCTCAGTATTCTGAAACCAGCAGGTATTAAAATTCATGTATTCGCTATCAGCAAACGAATATTTCTTCGGGCTGCCCTTTGGGCTTATGACGCCTATTTTAATTTTCATTATACTTTACTAAATTTCAAAAATCGTATTCATTATGAGGATCAAACATTCTCGTAAAATCATTATTTCGCATTAAATCAATAGTAAGAATGG
>JAFGWG010000193.1 GCA_016937255.1 Bacteroidales bacterium | reverse complement strand
TTTATACAACAACATAGTCAAATATATAAATCTATGGCTAATAGACATATTATTTGTCTGTTTGTAGAATTTGCAAGTTAACGATAAATTAAATTCTTACATTTGGCACAAATATTAATTTTATACTATGAAGAATTTTATGCTTGCAGTATTCATGCTGCTATTGAGTGTGAGCCTTTTTGCTCAGATGAGTCCAGAAAGCTGGTATAATTTTGACCCTGAAAAAGACGATATAATGGGCGTTTCTTCCAATAGAGCATATGAAGAACTATTGAAAGACAGAAAAGCAAAACCTGTGGTGGTAGCCATAATAGACGGAGGTACCGATATTTATCACGAAGATTTGGATGCTGTTATTTGGATTAACGAAGACGAAATTCCCAATAATGGTATCGATGATGATAATAACGGATATATCGACGATGTACACGGCTGGAATTTTATTGGAAACAAAGACGGCGAAAATCTCAATCATGCAAATTTAGAAGTTACTCGGGTATTTAGAATGCTAACTCCAAAATGGGAGGGCAAAGATTCTTCAGATTATGCCGATAACGAAGAGTTTATGCTTTACCTCGAATGTAAAAGAAAAGTCGACTCAGAAAAAACCAGTGCCGATGATTTTTTAGAAACCCTTGGTATTTTAAAAGCAAATTTACTCTTTGCCGATAGCATACTCACTCTATATTTTGAAACCGAAGACTATACCATTGACCAAGTTAAAGGAATTAAAGAAAAGCCTTTACTTGAAATCGCTGAATTTATGGCGCATTGGATGACTGAAGAGGTGGATGTGCCATTAGTAGATGAAATAATTAATCAAACCGAAAGCGAAGCATTGTACAGATATAATGTTGAATTTGATCCACGTGGTATTATTGGTGACGACTGGACTAATAACAATGATCCTTATTATGGAAATAACGACGTAAAAGGCCCAAGAGCTGGACACGGAACTTCGGTTGCCGGAAATGTTGCGGCCATCAGAAATAATGGAACAGGCCCCGACGGTGTAACTGAAAATGCTGAACTGATGATTATTCGTGTTGTTCCAGAAGGAGACGAATACGATAAAGATGTTGCAAATGCAATTCTATATGCCGTAAATAATGGAGCATCAATTATTAATATGAGCTTTGGAAAAGGGTACTCTCCTCAAAAACAATTTGTTGACTCTGCTCTACGTGTAGCAAATGAACACGATGTATTAATCATTCATGCTGCAGGAAACGAAGCAGAAAACAATGATATTATTCACCATTTTCCGCTGAACCTCGATGATAATGGCAATATCATTAATGATAAATTCCTTGTGGTAGGGGCTTCTACAAAGGAAAAAGGCAAAAATCTTGTTGCTGGTTTTTCAAATTACGGCGGCCAAACCGTTGATTTATTTGCGCCCGGTGAAAGCATTTATTCCTGTGAACCAAAAGATGGATACTCTTATGCAAGTGGCACTTCTATGGCTAGTCCAGTGGCTACTGGCGTTGCTACTATTATTCGTGCCTATTTTCCAGAACTTTCTGCCAAAGAAGTAAAAGAGATACTCATGGCATCTGTAACTAAATACGACAAAAAAGTATATGTTCCTAGCGCAGATGGTGGAAAACCTTCAAAAGATAACTTTAGTAATCTTTCTATCAGTGGCGGAATAATTAATGCATATAACGCTGTAAAGCTGGCTATTGAAAAGACTGAGAATTAATTTTTGCATGTCCTTAATTTGTAAACATGTAGCTTTTTATATATCTTTGTAAAAAGAATCAATCTGCTATGATAAAAATTCTTTACATCCTTTTCTTCTTTCTTTTCTTTTTTCAAGTAAATGCTCAAACGCCTGAAGATTCTGCTCACTATAAACTTTTATATGGCGAAAGTGATACCTACTATGCAGCATTAAATCAACTGTCTCTTGTTGGTCAAGACGCACCGAATATTTTTGCCGAAAGCGCTCAGGGAAATTTATACAATAGTCAGGAATTGACAGAGAAAGTTGTACTCGTGCATTTCTGGTTTCTCAGCTGCAGTGGATGCCTGAAAGAAAGTCCTGTGCTAAATCGCCTTCAAGACAGTCTTGGAAATAATGAACATTTTCAGCTCCTTGCTTTTGCTAATAATAGCATGGAGGATCTTAAACGATTTCTAGACCAAGACTCTGTATATTTTGGACGAAAATGGGGCACTATAAAAAAACATCCTGTTTTGACCTTTCCATTAATTCCAGACGATGGTTCAGCAATTTTTGAATCCTTCAAAGGTTGGGCCTATCCTGCCAATATTCTAGTGGATAAAAACGGTTTTGTGCGAAAAATTATTCATGCACACGAAATGGATATGGAAGGAGACGATTTCTTCGATTATTTATATGGAGAAATCCAACAAATGATGCAAGAGTAAGTTTTATTATCTTTGAAGATGATGTTTAAGATTCGTGCTTTAATGTTTTCGACTTTCTTGCTGTTGAGTAGTCTTTCTATTCTCTGTCAGAATTCTGATTCTCTTACCATAAAACTCCATTTTTTGTATGGATCGAAACCCAAACTCAGTACAAAAGACACCGAAAAAAAACTTTTTGGAGGAATACATGGTGGACATGTTACCATAGAAATTGAAAATGTAGTTTTTGGATTTAGTCCCAAAGGTTCTTACCATATCTTTTCACACAATAATAATCCACATGGAGGATGGCAATCTGAACCTCTTAAATATTGGGTAAAGGATACTGTCGATGAAAAATACACCAGCTTCATTATTCCTGTAACGCGCGAAAAATATGATTCCGTGAAAAGCATATTAACCCAATATATGCAGGAAACGCCCTACGATTATGCCTTTTTTGGATATCGCTGTGCAGCAGCCTCTTGGGATGTGTTATCACAAGCCGGAATTTTGGATGAACATTCCAAAACATGGGAAATTTACCGTTGCTTTATTCCAAAGCCCGAACGAAATAAAATGTTCAGAAGAGCTGAAGACATTAACGCCACAATCATCCGACACGATGGTCGAGAAACCAGGAAATGGGAAAAGGATCGACGGAAATATCGTTAATCAAGCACATCGAATAAAGATTTCAGCGTTAAAAACATCTCACTTGAAACTTTTTTTGAATATCCGGGCATTAATATGAAATAGTCATCTGTCTGAATTTTATCTGTGACGGGATGAACATATAACGCTGGTCTCTTTGTTCTTAGAATAAATGTCTGACTTGCACAAGACTCAAAAGTGAATTCAGGTTCTTTTAAATTCAATTCTCCAAGGGAAAGAAACGTGTGAAAGTTTTCGCTCAGTAAAATTCCTTGCTGTGAAAAGCGGAAATATAAAATCAGGTTTTGTTTCTCTCCATTTTCCGTAAATTTTTGGGCAGGATATTTTGCCAGAACCCCGTCTTTTTTAATAAATGACAGAAAGACCTTTTCGGAATAAAGTTCCTCTCCGTAAGTGCTGAAAAGAGAAACCTGCAACTCGCCTTTCTTCAGAATATCAGAGTTAAGCAGGTTAATATACACCGTGTCATTTTTCTCTTCAGCATACACGTACTGCGGAGCAAAACAACGCTTTGCCTCATAATACAAGGCTTTGGGTTTTCCAAAATAATCCACTGCACTCCAGTTTATGCCCGGCCATGGTTCGTTAAATTGCCAAAAAAGGCTTCCGTCGCACCAATCCTTTTCACGATGTGAAATAAATGCCACAGATAGACCTCTTGCTTGCAAGATCTGACTTAAATAGGCATAATCATACGGATTTTCAGGAATATTAAACTCCCGCTCCATGTATCTATTGATGGTTTCAAATCCCGTTGGGTGTTTCTGGTGTGCTTTCCATTGCGGATCCCAAATTGAATCCACTTTACCAGATATTTTCATCAGTGTGGTTTCGTCGGGCAAAGCCTGAAAGCCAAACTCACTCATAAAACGACCCGTCTTTTCCTTGTAAATCTCAAATGACTGATTTCCCCACCAAACACCCCAATAATGCGAGTCACCATGAGTCATACTTTTCGGGCGACCCCAGCCATATTTAGGTGATGTGGTGATATAATCGGTGGCTGGATCATTATACAAAAGAACTTCTGGAAGAAAATCATGAAAAAGCCCTTTGTACTGCGACCAAATATTCACAGAATCCTCTTCCGACCAATTGTATTTCTCCTGATAACCCCAATTATGCCAAGCCTCATCAATTTCATTGTTACCACACCATAATGCCAAAGACGGATGATTACGTATTCTAACTACGTTATCAGGTGCTTCATGCGAAAGATTATTTGCAATAGAATTATCAAAAGGATAAAAAGCACAAGAAAACATAAAGTCTTGCCACACAAGAATTCCGTTTTTGTCGCATAGCTCATAGAAATAATCATCGGCATATACGCCACCGCCCCAAACTCGAAGCATATTAAAGTGGGCATCATGAGCCAATGCAATCAAATTTTCGTATTTCCCTGAATCGCGTGGGCTTAAAAACATATCAGGAGGAACCCAGTTCGCACCTTGAGCAAAAATCTTTTCTCCATTGACCCTGAAATAAAAAGATTCGCCTATACTATCTTTTGTCTGTACAAGCTCAATAGTGCGTATTCCAATATTTCTTTCATCAGTATCAATGAGAACACCATCTTTTAGAAGCTCAATTTTTGCAGGATAAAGATATGCTTCTCCCATTCCATTGGGCCACCAAAGATTGGGGTTTTCGAGTTCGAATTCATAGCAAAGTAAGTTGTCTCCCCATTCATTACCGATGTAATACACTGTATCAAGAATGGGTTGTTTCTGATTAAAACCCGAAATCTTAATTTCATATTTACCTTTAGCATCCAAATTAAGTTCACATGTAGCTTTCATCTTAGCTGTATTGTCATTAATTGACAATGTTCGATAATACACATTTTCAATTCTGGCATCTTCCCAAATTCTTAATTCCACAGGTTTCCAAATTCCGCATCCGGTAAAGCGCGGCGCGAAATCCCAGCCATAATGATAACCGGCTTTTCGGGTAAAAATGCTGGTTTTTTGCTCTCCATGATCGCTATCGGCCGGAAGATCGTACGGATAAGCTTCTTTAATCGGAAGTGCAGTTTCTACCGCAGGATGAAAGACAATTTTTAGCTCATTTTGATTTTTCAAAAGCTTCTGCACTGGGATTTCCCATTGAATAAACATATTATTTGTTTCCTGTACAAGGCTGTCATTTAAGTAAATAGAAGCATAAGTGTCTAATCCATAAAATACCAGATCTATATTGGTTTTCTCGCTGATTATCTCATCAAAATCGAATTTCATTGCGTAAACAAACTCAGTTTCTCCTGGCCATTGGTATTTGTCTGCATTGTCACCAAAATACACATCGGGAATAATTCCGTTATCCATCAAATCGAGATAGCAATTTCCGGGAACAGAAGCAGAAAGAGGCTTTTCGATACTGTCGCATTGAAAAGTCCAGCCGCTATTGAGGGAGATGTTGCGAATTTGGGCCTGAGAAACACCAATGAATATCAGAATAAAGTTTGTTAAAATTAGCAGTTTTTTCATGTTCCCCGATTAAAATTGAAATTTGTGCACAGGAATAACATCGATTCTTTTTCCACTTTCAAGAATAATATCCTTTTGATTAAAAGTGAGAATGATGCCATTTTGCATTTTGAAAAAGTTCATCGCATCAAAAAGAGCGTCTGCTTCCCTGCGGATATTTTCTTTTGTCATTTCATAAGAAACTTGAATGAGTTTTTGAGGCTTATTATTTTCACAGATTACAAAATCACATTCTTTCCCATTTTCATTGTAGTAAAATAATTCCGAATATCTTCGTCGTAATTCCCAAAACACCATATTCTCGAGTCTGCGTCCATTATCCGAGCTAAAAGAAACGGAGATTGCATCAATTAAACCGTTATCAATAAAATAGATTTTTCTGGGATTAATCATCTGTGCTTTATATGAATACGAGAATTTTGGCATCAAATGCAATAGGTAAGAGTCTTCAAAAAAGCCAAAATACTCCATTACGGTTGCGGCACTTTTTATTTTCAGAATTTTAGTAAGTTTTGTTGCGGAAACAAGGTTGCCGACATTTGATGCCAGAAAAGTCAACAAGTGTTTTAATGATTGTATATCTCTTATATTATGACGCACAGCGATATCGCGATAAAGAATATCTTCAACTAATGCGGCGAGAATATCTCGGTTTTCAGATTTAATAACTTCAGGAAATCCCCCTTTTTCAATAAATTGTTTCAAAGATTCTTTATTGGGCTTTTTCTTGCTAATACCGCAAAATTCTTCAAAGGAAAACGGAAATAATTCTTTGGTAATGTGACGACCCGTGAGCTTTGTTCCGAGCTCCTTGCTCAATAATGAGGCATTTGATCCGGAAACAAAAACCCTGAAACCTTCATCTAGTTTTTGTCGGATATACAACTCCCAACCTTTTACCACCTGAATTTCATCAAAAAACAAGATTTTCGTTTTTGCATCTGAAATTATTTCATCAAGTAATGCAAAATCTTGTATATCAAATCCATAAAGCTTTGGTGTGTCGAAATTCAGAAAAAATCCTTTTGAACCAGTTTTCTTCATTAACTGATACATCAATGTGCTTTTTCCACAACGACGAATACCAGAAATGATTAAAGCATGGTTTTTCATACCTAAATCCAATTTTAGTAAGAGTTTGCGAGAATATCCTCTATCGATGGTTAAGACCCTTGTTTTTTGGTGATTCGCAACCTCTTGTATTACTGTCTTTTGCAACATATCAGGAAATTTCTACAAATATAAGCATTTATTCGGAATAAACAATAGTGTTTATTAGTAATGAACACTATTAGTCTTTTTGATTGGGGTTTGAATTGTTAAGCAAATACTGAATTCTCTTTCTTCAAGCTTAAGGTAGTCGGTAAATCATCATCTGTACTGTCGCATTGAAAAGTCCAGCCTGTGTTAAGAGGAATGTGACGAGTTTGAGAAATGGAAATTGCACCAATGGAAAAAACGATTATGAAAAAGAGAAATAGTCTGATCATGTTTCAAATATAAAAACAAATGTCGTACTTCGACTGGCTCAGCATGACATTAGTTTTTCTTTTATGCCTGCAATCTTTTCTTTCGAAGTCATTTTAATCTGATTATCTGAAGGAATATTATCGCTTAGCGCAGGGTGATCAGGTAAATTAATCTGTCCATTTATACTCACACTTCCACTGGCATGTACTTCTTTCACGCCCTTTTCAAGAAAAAGTCCCACGTTTTCGGCATTAATTCCACCTCCGGGCATGATAATAATGCGACCGGCTGCTTTTTCAACCAGTTTTTCAATAAAATCTATTCCTTCAGTAGCTTTATCTTGCTGTCCGGAAGTTAAAATGCGATCAATTCCGCAATCAATGAGATCTTCCAGTGCCTGAAACGGATCTGGACAAAGGTCGAAAGCCCGGTGAAAGGTAAAGGAGAGTGGTTTTGATAATTCTCTGAAATAGCAGGTTTTTTCTTTATCCACTGAGCCGTCTTCACGCAGAAAACCACATACAATGCCGGCTGCTCCCATTTCATGGGCATAGCGAATATCACATTCTATAACTTCCAGCTCACTTTTATTGTATACAAAGTTTCCGGCTCTTGGACGAATCAAAATATTTACAGGAACAGGGCTGTATTCAATGGTTTGCCTGATAAGACCCGGCGATGGTGTAAGCCCGCCACAAGATAAATGACTGCAAAGTTCAAGACGATCTGCTCCGCCGGCAATGGCTTGTTTTACCGACTCAAATGAAGCCACACAGGCTTCGAGTTTATATTTCAGTTTTTCATTCATTGAATATTGCGAATGGTTTTCATCAGCATTTGTACAGTGTTTACAGCGTAGCCCGAGGATTTGAAATAGACATTCTTATCCTTATCCATATATAACACCAAAGGAAGTTCAAAGCCATCAGGTAGAGCTTCGTTCATATCTTTGTCTAAGCAACCAAATGCATCAATAATCCAATTGGTATTCTCTGGTAAATCAGAGAGTGCCAGCCATTTTGATACTAGTTCCTCTTGATATCTAAACTCTTTTATCATAACAAGATTTACAGGTGTTTCGAGTAAAGAAAACTCCTCTTTATGTTGTTGTAGTTCAGACAAGAAGTGTTTCCCCGGCTCAGTTTCAGGATTTATTAGCGCCATAACCAATCCATTTTCACTTATATTTCTGTAAGGTGAATAAAGGTCACGGTCTGTTCCTAAGGAATCCCACCCCCCCTCACAAGGACTTTGCTGTAACTTAAATAGAATTTCTGATTCAGACGTGTTTTCATTAAACACCACATATTCAGTAATCGTTTCACCGGCCACAACATCAAAAAACGACCAACGGGTTAGCACAGAACCATCTTTCTGTCGGTTTCCGGTCATCATTCTGTAGGTACCGGGATCAAGGTTTAGTGTACAGGGAAAATGATTGAGGCGACCATCGTATTCATAATCAAGTGTTCTGAAACGGCCATCTTTCAATTTTGCAATAGTGTAATGCGTATAATATTTTGCATTATCCACAAACGATTCAATAATTAGGGTTCCCTGATCCAAACTGGCAAGCATTTCGTTTTCGGGGAAAGCATTATTCCATTGCCCGTCAAAATACTGTGCACGATTGGTAGCCTGATCCAGGCGTGCCGGAATTCCAAGACTTCTACACGTGGCCACAAAAGCAATATTTCTGGAATAATAATCGGCTTTTTTAAGTTTTAAAGTGCTT
This sequence comes from Bacteroidales bacterium, assembly GCA_016937255.1. GTDB lineage: Bacteria > Bacteroidota > Bacteroidia > Bacteroidales > DTU049 > BM518. Next base: position 7,566 of record JAFGWG010000193.1, on the reverse strand, counting down.
TCGGGAAATAGCGGTGTGCGGTAATAGTTGTTTTTATTGTCGAGTTCTATGTTTTTCTGAAACCATTCGGCGAGTTCAATAGGTTTTACCCGGAATTGTTGAATCTCACCTTTCTTGAAAAACTCTTGTATTTCATTTCTCCAGGGACTAATTATTTCATAACCAATTCGGGGAGATAAAATATATTGAATATAAAACTCAGAATTGTCACAAAATACGGCCTGATACTTCTTTTCAAATACCAAATGATTAATAAGAATACTAGCCGGTACGTCTCTTAGATCTTTTTCTGGTAGCTGACTTAAAATTTGAATGGCTTTGTGTTCGCTATATCTAACCTTTGCATCAATATAAAACCCCATTATTTCCTTGTAATTTCCCCTGCTTTGCAGAACAAAAGGAATAATCTCGTCTTTATTCGGGTCATCCGCATACTTCTCAGCCAGTTCAGCCGAATCCGGAAATGTAGCTTCATATTCAGCCCTAATGGCATTATCTTCAGCCATTCTTTTCTTGTGTTCTTCTGCTTTTGACGTCTCCGGCACCACTACTTCGCCTGCAGAAGGTGGTGTAATGGTCATGTCATACAGAGATTCTTTGGAATCCTTATGTGTTGACTTAAATGGTATAGGTTCTTGTGGTAAAATGATTTCCAATTCAGTTGCAGTTGCCTCCAGCTCCGCCCAGGAATAGGATTCACCATTGGTTACCCAAACCAAAAGATCTCCAAAACCGGTTTCAATTTCAGCTTGTCCTTTTTCATCGCTTTGGAAGCGGGCAAAAGGATAAAACTCAGCATAATTGTACACCATAAAATCTACATCGATGCCTTCCATTGGTTTACCAGCCTCATCCACAATAGTAATCGTGGCCGTTTTTGTGGGCGCATAGTTGGAAAGCAGATTCAATTGTGAAAACAAATCATTTTCCTGAAGGGTTTTTTCATCACCCAGATATTTGCCAAAGGTATTGGTGTGCATCATTATGGCTCGTGTAGCCGGAACGGCAAACCAACCCATATTGAGTTCAGGAGCCGGCTCACAGGCACCCATGAAATACCATTTGCCATCTACATAAACCTCCACCCAGGCATGGTTATCGTCGGTATGTGCCCAGCGGGGTGTATAGACTTGTCTTGAAGGAATACCAACAGAACGCAATGCAGCCACAGTGAATGTGCTTTCCTCACCACAGCGTCCAAATGCTGTTTTCATCGTTGAAAGTGGCGCAGAGGTGCGAATGTCGGTGCTTTTATAGGTTACTTTTTCCAGACACCAATGATTCACTTCAAGAGCGGCTTCATAGATTTCCATTCCTTCTATGCGTGGCATAATTTCAGCCTGAAATACAGTGCGGGCCTCATCCGGGTTTTCATTATTCACACGAAAAGGAAGCACAAAATGCATAAAAACATCAGAAGGAATATCTTTACCCCAAGGTGTTTCATATCTGGTTTTCAAATCCAGCTCAGCGTGTCGACGGAAATAATCAACATCGAGATTTCCAAGGTCACTAAGTGGAGAATATGCTATTAGAAACTGAACTGCTTCTTTTAATTCCTGATCTGCAATGGTGTCGCAATGTGTAAAAAACTCAGGAATAACAGCCTGAAATTCAGTTTTGCGAATTTCGTATTGCTTCAGCATTTGCTGATAGGCTTCGGCATTGGTCATCAGCTTCTGGGCATATAGTCCCATAGCTATAGTAAATACCAGTAGTGTAAAGATTGGTCTTTTCATCGTGCTTTATTCAACTATTATTTCATCAATAAACATCCAGGTTTTGGATCCTGCCCCCGGATGCCAGTCGGGACAATACTCCATATTTTGAATATATACTTTCACATATCTGGCTTCCTGTGATTCTAAGCGCACTTCAAAATCGGCATGCACCATTTTTTCGTCTTTTTGCGGCCATAAATTCACATACTCTCCGGCTTTTTCCCAATTTTCGCCATCCAAAGAGACAAAAACATCCATTTTCTCGGGGTAGAAAATCCAGGAAAGCGAACTTTGAAGAAAACCGGCCTTCACAGAATTAATGGATAGAGTATCGTATAAATCTATTTTTACTTCGAGATTCACACCACGGTATACCTGCCAGATACCATCACGATAGTAGTTGGTGCCTCTGACTCCATCCACTAATGCACCTTCACCACCGGCAGGATAATGTTCACTATATTTTGCATTGTATTGATACACTTTTGACCAGGCTTTATGGTTTTTAAATTCTCTGGTATATACTTCCGATTTAATATTCGGACCTATAGCAATGGCTTTTAGTGTAAATGATGTATCACTATAGAAACTTTCCACCCATTTTTCCGAGTTTTCATCCGGTTCTTCCCCATTTAAAGTATAATAGATTTGCAGTCCTTCTTGACCCGGAATAAGAGAAACTTTGAAATTTGAGTTTACTGTATTGGTATATGCTTCAATAATAACAGGCTGATTTTCAAAACCATACTGCACGCCAAGTTTATCCAGCAAAGTATAATGATTTTCCATTCTTTTATGAAATTCCCCAAATGATCGTTTCTCATTTGGAGACCATAAAACTTCAGAAATAGCGCAAAGACGCGGGAATACTTTTGAATCAATTAATTCCTGTGGCGCATACTCAGTCCACATATTACATTCTCCACCCAAGATGTATTTGTATTTGTCCGTCGGCAAACCATCGGGAATAGGCTCGAAAGAATATACTTTTTCAAGATTCGTGGTTGCAACGTCATAATCAAAATAACAGTGACTAGTAGGGGAAACTATAGTAGTATGATTTTGCATTGCTGCTTCATACGCACCGTCGAAGCCACGCCACGATTGTACTGTAGCAGAAGGGGCAAGACCGCCTTCGAGAATTTCGTCCCAACCAATGAGTTTGCGCCCGTTATCATTCAAAAACTTCTCAATTTCGGTGATAAACCAGCTTTGAAGCTCATGTTCATCGGCAAGACCTTCGTCTTTTATGCGTTTTTGGCATTTCGGGCAGTTTTCCCAACGGTATTTAGGGGCTTCATCGCCTCCAATATGAATGTATTCAGAAGGAAAAAGAGCCATTACTTCTGTAAGTACATCTTTCAGGAAAATAAACACGGAATCGTTACCTGCACAGTAAATATCTTTAAAAACTCCCCATCGATTTTCCACTTCAAATGGGCCGCCTGTACACGATAATTGGGGGTAGGCCGCCAAAGCCGCCATGCTATGCCCGGGCATTTCAATTTCGGGAACAACAGTTATATAGCGCTCTGCTGCATAGGCTACAATTTCGCGAATATCTTCTTGAGTATAATATCCACCGTAGCGGGTTCCATCTTCTTCGATTCGCCATGCACCAATTTCCGTCAATTTTGGGTATTTCTTTATTTCTATTCTCCAGCCTTGATCTTCGGTTAGATGCCAGTGCAAGACATTCATTTTGTGAAAAGAAAGCAAATCGATATATCGCAAAATAAAATCTTTTTCCATGAAATGACGACAACAATCGAGGTTCATGCCGCGCCATTGAAATCTGGGCTTATCGTTAATAATACAAGCTGGGGCATAAAATACTTTCTCTTCAAACCCACCAGTTTCATTGGGAGAGTATAGAAAGATTTGTTTTAAAGTCTGCAAAGCATAAAATATTCCGGCTTCTTCTTTCGCAATAATATTGATGCCATTTTCGCGAATTTCTAAATGATAGCCCTCTTCCCCACACCATTCTGCCGTGTCAGTTAAAGCAAGGGAAATATACTTTATTTTGTCTTCTTTTGCACGATCAATGTCAATATGAAAACCAACTTCAAAGCGAAAATAGTCGATAAAAGCTTTACTCGCCTTGAAAATTTCAGGTTGAAAACCCGTAAACAGTCGCACATTCTTGTCCATTTTGAATTGCCCATCAGAATATTCAACACTAAGCGGTTTTGGAATTACATTAATCTCATTATTGTGAGCTTGTAAACCATTAATAATCAAGAACAAGAATATCAGTATTATGAAATATTTCATTGGAATAGCTTTGATACAAAGATAAAGATTTGACAATATACAATGTGGTTACATCAGAATCAATACATTTTCTAAGTTTTATTTGAATGGGAATAGCTTTTTGATATTCTGAGACGTTGATATGCGCTGATATATTTAACTTTCGGATTTGACTCAGCATTAATCCGCCTCAAATTGAAATATTATTGAGGGGAAATAAATACATTTGCATAAAGCCTAATATCATGGATATTGAAAAAATCAGAGCAGAGTTTCCCGTTTGTGAAAACTATCACTATTTCCAAAGTGCGGGAATGAGTCCGATGCCTCTCCCTGTGTATGAAAAAATAACGGAGGGCTACCGTTCGCTTACCGATCATGGCGATATTTTCTTTCACAAAGACATTGAAAAACAGGAAGAAATGTTCGGTATTATTGCGGGTATGCTCAATTGCAATAAAAAAGATATTTCTATGGCTGAGAGCAATTCTATGGCCATGTCACTTACAGGAATGGCATTGAAAAAGAAGCATAATGATTTCAATATTGTGAGCATGGAGGAAGAGTTTCCTTCCAATTCTGTTCCATTGGAATATCTGGATATAGAAATGCGCTATGTGAAACACAAAGACCATCGTTATCATATTGAAGATATTTTGGCTCTCTGCGATGAAAACACGCTGGCGGTACAAACCTCTTATGTTCAATACGGAACCGGATTTAGACAAGATCTTTATAGCCTTGGAGCAGAACTCGAAAAAAGAAATATTCTCTTCATTGTTAATGCCACTCAGGCTTTTCCGTTCTTTCCGCCTGACATGAAAGCCAATAATATTGATGTGCTAAGTATCTCTGCCCACAAATGGGGTTTTTCCGGACATATCGGTACTTTTTATGTCACCAGTCCTGATTTTAGAAAAAATTACCCCTCTCCCATAGCCGGGTGGCTCTCGGTAGATGTTTCCCAAAGCGATGACTTTATTCACACTGCTAAAAACAAGGATTTTGATTTATGGGAAGACGGGCGGCGATACCTTTTCGCAAGTGCGAACTTAAAAAGTAGGCTGGGGTTTTCTGCGTCGTTGAAATTTCTGCAGGAATATGGCATTGATAATCTTCGAAAGCATATGCTTGAAATTAGCGATTACATGATTAAATACCTGAAAGAATTGCCTTGTGAGATTAAATCTCCAAATGCAGGTCATTCTGAGCGATCAGCCATTGTGGTTTTCAGTATGACTGGAAAAAATAATGCAGAAATCGTTGAAAAACTGGCAGAAAAGAAAATCATTGTCGCCCTGCGCGATGGCGGAATACGAGCATCGGTAAATATTTTCACTAATAAGGACGATGTGGATGCTTTGATTAATGGGATTCAGGGTTTAATTTGATTCTTTTCCCAAATAAGTCATTACCGGTCTGAAACCTACCATTGGATTTGCTTCTGTAAATTCCATTACAGACTCTACCCTAACATCATATCCTGTAGAATACCATGAACCACCCACAACAATACCTTCTTCCCATACCATTTCGGCTACATTTCCGCTCATATCGTATAAGCCGTAATCATTTGGGCTATAATGTCCAACAATCATTGTAGTTAAAGCGCCATCCTGAATATATCCATTTGCATCTGTAGAAGCGACCTCAAATTCACCTGTTTCCGAATTTCTTTGAATGTTCTCAGCACCCAACGGATTAAAATTGCACATATAACAACCTTTACTGTTTCGTAAATAAGGACCGCCCCAAGGATAGGGTGTGTTTTGAAATCCGCCTCTTGCAGCCATTATCCACTCCGCACGCGTTGGTAGTCGAAAATCACATTTTGCATCCGGATTTTCCTTTCTCCAGTTTTCTGAAAGCCATTTACAATATAACTCTGCTCCTTCACGGGTGATATTCACAACCGGATACTTATCATATGCAGGATGCGAAAAATAATACGTAACCATTGGCTCCTGATATGCATTCGGAAAACGCCACTTTGTACTATCAACCATTGCTTTTTTGTAAGCATCCATGTCGCCTTTAGCCTTTAGGTCATTCAAAAATGTGCGGTATTGGAGGTTTGTTACCTCTGTGGTTTGCATAAAAAAGGCTTGTACCGACGTAGTGTCTTCGTCATAAGTCATAGTTCCCATAGGCACAAAAGCAAAGCCTTTGGGGTCTTTCACTTTATAAGATTTTTTATTCACCGCTGCCCCAAAAACGACAGCCAATGCCAATAGAAATAATACATACCCGGATTTGAATTTCATAGCTTTTGTTTTTAATGATTGTTAAAATTAACGCTTAAGAAATCTGTTTATTTTATTTCTGATGTTTTTGTCACGGAATTTGAAATCAAATTCACGCGCCAAAAACTAATTAACTTCACAATTAGCCCTGCATTCGCTTCGCTCATACAGGGCTAATAATATTCATCCCCTTCAGGGATGTAAAAACTAAACTTTTACTCCCGTTTCAAAATTATGTTCAACCAGTACCTATAAACTTGACGAACATTGTGATTAATCATAATTACAAAACCAACTTTTTTGTGAAATCTGCGAACCAAAACATCTTTGAATCCATGGCTATTTATTATTTTTACAAAAAAAATGAAAAAAGCGCCTACAAAATATGGACTTGGAATTGGCCTATTGTTGGTTGGAATTGTGTTTGTTGCCATCAACTGGTATCTTTTTCATTACCAGAATCAATATATGCCCAAACTATTAGTGAGCGGAATAGTCATTTTCTTTTTAGGATTAGGCTTCACGATCTTCCCTGGAGCGGATATTGAAACAAATTCGCGCAGTTATCTTAAAAACAAGCTTAAAGAAACCCCCTGGCTGATTAAAATCATTTGGATATTATTTCTTCTTGCTGGAGTATTGGCTACTGTAATGATTATGGATCATTATCATTTGAATTTGGTGTAGAAATATGCAACCCAGTTTGTTTTTGCTTTGCTTGTTTTCCTCTTACTAATGCCCAAAGATCCTTTTCTTGCCAGCCATTTTGATTCAACATTGGAAATGTTTCTGATTCATCCTTTGATAAAAAAATATATACTATATATGGGTCATACGCTCCATGAGTTAAATAACTACCAGAGCCTAACCAATCTGTTTTATGAAGAACAAATTGTAAATTCTGATTATATAAATCCTCTCTGTTTTTCAATACAAAATGATAGATTAAAAACACGGAATACGGCATATATGAGTTTCTGGTTCTGGTTTTCAGAATCATTGATTCATTTTTCCAACTTTGAAATAATTCTCAAATTTAATTTGGAGGTATATTGAAATCGATAGAAATAAAGAAGTTATCACAATAAACATTATCAATACTATTTTTCTGAGAATTTTCATTCAGAGGCTATTTAATGTGAATATTATTCCATCAAAACATTCTATTAGTGAGATAAAAAAACAGTGTAAGGTTTTTCGCGCTCCCGCTCTCACACTGTTTCAGTAGCCCTACCAGGACTCGAACCTGGATTTAAAGTTTAGGAAACTTCCGTTCTATCCCTTGAACTATAGAGCCATATTGCAAAAGTAAGAAATAATTTATAGTTGCTTTCTAATATCTAACC
>JAFGWG010000030.1 GCA_016937255.1 Bacteroidales bacterium | reverse complement strand
TTTCTCTCTTTCCGTAATTCCGCTACGCTCCATTACGGAAAGAGAGAAAAAAATGCTATTTGTTGCATTTACTAATTGAACTTAGGCTGAACATATATATTTTTCCTTTCAAAACCTAATTTTTCGACATAAAAAAAGCCCGGCAAAACCGGGCCTTAAAGTATGATTTTTTGAATGATAATTATTTCAATATCAGTTTTTTACTAATAATTTCACTTTCAGTGTGAATACTTAGGTAATAAATACCTGCAGGTAAGAAGCTTAGGTCAATATTTGTACTTCCTTGTTCGATGTTTTTAAGAACAAATACATTTTGACCAATGCTGTTTGTGATTTCCAAGGAATTATTGTTGTTTGACAGTTTGCTTAATTCAACTGTTATCAATCCATTACTTGGGTTTGGATATACCTGAATTCTATTATCATTTGATTCTTCAATACCAAGGCATTCATCTACCACAATAGTTATTTCAGTTTCATCGGCAATACCACAAGAATCAGAAACGCTGTAAGTGAATGTATATGAACCCAAGCCGGCAGTAGATGGATCAAAAATAGATCCGGTTAATGCACCAGTTGAATTATTGTCTATCCAAACACCACCGGTATCATTGGCTGTTAATAGCATGTACAAATCAATGGGGCTGTCATATTCACATATTGTATCATTTATGCCAGTACCCGCAAAAATAGCAGGGGTATAGTTTGCGAAGTTAGCACGTATTAGATACAGAACATTAAACCCGTAGAACTCTGATGGTTGCCATGGGTTAGTAGCAAAAACAACCCAAGATGTTTCTGGTTGATAATTCATTACACTCGTGCCTATTGTAATGTTGTTGTATAATTCATGTATGCCAATGAAGTATGTTCCTGAGTCGAGAACAACAGGACATTCAAAATTTACCGTGTACCAAGCTCCTGTGGCGCTGGGGATAAAAAGTGTGTCGCTAACGGCAAACTCTGCTCCCGGTATAGTGTCGAAAGTATGAACAGAAATCCATGTAGTGTCTCCTACAACTGGTCCATTCAGGTAAAATGAAACGGATGTAAGAGTATCTGTGGCAAAGACCTCATATTTCTGACCTAAAATGCCAGATGTCCCTGCGCCAATTCCAAGAGCACCTGTTGCTATGCTGTCGTTGTATGAGTATACTGTGTCTGAAACTACGAACTGAATAGTATCGGTATTGTTGCTAAGAGTAGTATCTGTTTCCGTTCCATAACATTCATAAATAGCGCTGTAGAGCCCAGAGGTAGCAGGAATGAAGCTTCCAATATTTAGAGAAAGAGTATTGTTAGGGAGGATTTCTGCACTTGTTACACTGTCTTGCCATGAACCAACAGTAACTTTAAATACCGGATTATGAATGGTATCGGTACCTAAGTTTTTAATGTCGGCATTGAACTCGTATCCTATGGCCTGTTCTTTAGGTATCATATAAATTCCAGGGTTTATTTTGGTATCAATTATTCCTAAATCATAGGGTGGAATTTCAATAATGTCCACATCATCTATAGCCATGTCACTCATAAAACCACTACCGCAAATTGCTCTAAATCGCACTTTTATTGTGCCACTAAAAGCAGAAAGATTAACGATTTTATTAAGCCACGGATCAGTTTCAGCAGTCTGAGCTGGACCAATTAATGAGTCTACACCTCGTACCCAGGTTGTACCATTGAATACATCAATATATAAATTGCCCATTGATGTACCGCACATGTGGTACCAAAATGATAATCCTGGGCCAGAATATGTGCTCAGGTTAATATTTGGGCTTACCAATATTGCTGAATCACCCAACACTGCAGGCGTAGATGCTTCGGTATACATGTAAATACCAAGTGTGGTGCCTAAAGTGTGATCTACGGCAGGACCCGTTCCACCAGAACCTGTTCCGTCTGCATCAGCGCTCCACGCAAAACCACTAGTGGGGGCTCCGACCCATCCGTTGGTAAAAGTGCCGGTGCTTCCGACTGTAAGTCCATCAAAATTGTAAGGTTGTGCATTTGCAATTATTGTAATACCAATAGCAAATACAAATAATAATAGCGTTTTTTTCATAAAACATTAATTTGGTTAATGCTGCAAAGATAATAAGGATTATTTTGATGTTCTTTAAATAGTAACAAATGTAATATTGGGTTTTCCCCATTCATTTAGATACTAAATAAAAATGAAGTATGTGAGAAATGCAGATGATATTCAAGCCTTATAGCGGGCTATTCAATAATGAACTTCTTGTACAAACAATTTGATTTGTTCTCAAGTTTTATAATATATAAGCCCGTGATGAATTCACTCGTATTAATCAGAAGCTTTGAATGGTCAATTTCTGTGTTTTTGTACACACAAATTCCACTGGTGTTGAAAACATATACTTGTGTGTTTGACCTTAATTCTTCTGGAATTTCAATCACCAAATAATCTTTTGCCGGATTTGGATAAATATCGAAAGCACGCTCCTGATCCCTCACAATAGTCACAGGACTTTTCTCAATGTCCACAATCACACCTTCAATAACTGTAAGCTGATAGGGGATTCCGGCGGGAATATCATACCAGCCATTTGCAGTTCCGCCCCATCCAAAATTAAGATGAAAAAGGCCATTACTATCGTATCCATCTACCACAATATTATGACCTATGGTGCCAGCTGAATCAACCAGCGCGAGGTGAGCCGGCAATGAATCCATCATGTTTTGGATAAGTCTTGTTTGTATGGTGGTATCGCCGCTGTATAAAATTTCTATGGTATTGAAATTGAATCTGTAATACGCAGCGAGAGCCTGAGATACCCCAAATGTACCGCTAACACTCGAAGTGTAAACTTGCTTACATGCTACTCCGCAGGCAAAAACCAAGGCGGCCTTGTCATTATTGGTCAAACTTTGTTGTGCCTGATAATGCATCACCAATGTGTCGAGATAGGCATTGAGTAAAGGAAAAGAGGGGAAGCCGTTGACTGCATAATCATCATCAATCCAGTACTGGCGCCCGCCATAATTGTGATAATAATCGTCGGCATCGGTAAAAACCGTATTATTGATCGATTCCTGATAATTTACAATCATACTCATGGCTATAGCAGGACACCCAGCCACAGAGCGGGTTGAATTTGTTGGATCTATCGGAACCATGTTGTTATAGGGAGCGTTCTGTGTCCAGTTTTCTAATAGCCAGCCACCAGTTGGGGTTGAGCCGGCCGGTGGCCAAAGCTGATTTTTGGGAGATGTGTTTTGTTCAGATAAAATGGTGTTCCATGCTTCTATATTTGCAATCTTTTTGTCATTTGGAAGCAGATCCATTTGCTGAAGGCGTAAACTCATGTCGTAATTCAGAATGCTTAATAATATTCCATCAGGGTCGGTATTATTATCAAAAGAGTAGGCGATAACTGGTTTAAGTCTCATGTCGGGAGCAATAGCAATATAGCCCATAGGGCTCAGTTCGAAAAACCAAATATTGCTTGCTTTTTTATCTTCACTCGAAGATTCAATAATAACATTGTAGCTTGGATTATTTACTTCAACATAAGCTTTTGCAGCATTATATGCGGTTTCCTGATTGACTTCCTGTGCATGGATTGAAAAGCCAATAAATACAATGAGAGAAAACAGAATGAATTTCATGATGATATGTTTAATGTTCAAATATACAGATAATTGAAAAAAATCTGCAATAATTTATCAATCAGTGTAATTTGTGTAAATCTGTGTTTAAAAAAGTCTAGAACATAAAAGCCTTATTTCATATTGATTATTGAGAACACAGATTGCTCAGATTTCTCAGATTATTATTTATTACATCGACACCCCCTCAATGCACACAGATAGAATCAAGCAA
>JAFGWG010000192.1 GCA_016937255.1 Bacteroidales bacterium | reverse complement strand
GCAAAACTTGTAAAAATCACATTCCCTAAATATCTGGAACTTGCTGCATAAAAAAAGACTGTATCAGTTATGATACAGCCTCTTTTTGAAGAGTATATCATATTAGTTCTTTACAACTTTAAAAGTTTTGATGTATCCGTCTTCAGGATTTGAGAAACTTAAATACCATATTCCAGATGCATACTGACCAAAGTCAATTTCGCCGGTTTGCAGTGCTCTGTTTCCTTCAAAACTATAAGTTTGAACTAGTTTCCCTTGGGTGTCAAATAACTCTATTAGAACTTGGTCTGAGTTACTATTATTAACTTCAAATTGAAGTAGGTCATCCACTGGGTTTGGAAAGAGTGTAATGGTTCCGGAGAATTCAGTTTCCTCAATGCCCGTCATGGGACCGTCGGCTTGCTGAAATCCTTCAGAAACTATCAGGGTTCCAGATGTATATTGAGCTATGGCAACTTCTCCTATGGTGTAAGAGATTTCTATATTGCCAGAAGCAGCAGTTTCGCCGCTAGATGCAATTACATCCCGCTCTTTGCTTACTTGTGCTAAACTTAGCATTGGAATAAGCAATAAGAGGTTTATAATAATGATAATAGATTTCATTATTCCTGATTTTTTTTCATTTCCAGAATCATCTGTCTGAGCTCGTCAATTTCAGCCTGCATAGCATCAACTTTATTATTAAGCTCTTGAATGGCTTTGATTGAGATTATGGCAAATCCATCATATACAACGCCTTTGTATCCGTCATCTCCATTGCGAACAAGATCGGGAAAAAGAACTTCAATATCTTGAGCAATGAATCCCATTGAACGGAAAGGTGCATCTTTTGCATCTATATAATGATAAGTTGATGGTTCGAGTTGCATGACTTTATCCATAACAGGTTCCATGCCTTCAATGTTTGTCTTTAGAGCCCTGTCTGAAGATTGCACATAAGCACCATCTACTGATGAAATATCAGCTCTGAAAATACCATTATAGTAGAATTTATAGTTAAATGTTGAAGTACCAATTCCATTATCCCAATAATCTGTTGATGTTTGATGCTGAATGCGAAAACCCCTATTGGCAATGTCTTGCCTAATGTGCAGCACCATGTCAGGCGTTAGCTCATTAATGCCCATGTGACCATTGCTGTCAATACGAATATGACTTGTTCCTTGGGTTCCAAGGCTTAGGGTTTTTCCAGATTCATCATTGATGATATAAGCATTTCCACTACCGCTCATTCCCATGCGCAGCCCAGATGTAGGGCCCGAAGTTCCATCAGAAACTCTTACATAACTAATACCAGTTGATGCATGTACGCTAAGTTTCTGGTCAGGAGTCGAAGTTCCAATTCCTACGTAGCCATCTACAGGTTCTACAACTATTGAGCTAAATGTTGTACCATTGGCTTTCACTAACCTGAATGTTCCATCAGTCCATGAGGTAAGTCTCCAGTCATTGCCACCGCCAGTATTATTAAGGCTAACAGCTGATCCATAGCCAGCAGCACTGTTTAGCTCAAGGCCAGCCGATGGAGTTGTGGTTCCAATTCCTACATAGCCATTATTGTAGTATATGTCTCCTCCGTTTTCAATCCAAATAGGATCAACTAATCCTTCTGCTGTACGAGCATTCATCGCGTAAGGGACAGATATAAGCTGATTTGTACCCAAGTCTACATAACCAGAACCATTATCTAGTTCAACCTGTAAATGATGCTCGTCTGAGCCCCAAACTAAATTGGCAAATGTTCCTGAAACAACTGCTCCTTCTCCAATTTTTAGAGAAAACTGCCCATAGGCATTTGTTGTTACATTATGTGTTTCCTGATACTCAAGTGTGCTTGCGCCTGCTCCTGAGTATATGCTGATTCTGACATCAATAGTCTGAGTGGCTAAAAGTGTACCGGCACCATCGCGGGCAACAGCCTGGAAGTTAATGGCATCGGGAGATTGCGCAAATGTTGCAATACTCATTAATGCCATCATAATAAGTGTAAAAACTGATCTTTTCATCTGATTTGTTTGTTTATTAATAATAATCAAAGATATGAAAAATAGAAATATGTTATTTCTGAATCTATGTATGAGTCGACATATTGCTTAAAAATATCGTTAAGTAAATATTAAATTTGATTTTGAAATGGCGATTTGGCTAATTATTCTTTCTGCCCAGTTTTAATAACCATTATTCTTGTCTGTGAATCCGATCTATTGCTTATGAAATGCTCAATATCTGCCGGACTCTCAATAAAGGTGTCTGCGCAATGCTCTTCTATTTCTTCGCCAATATGAATGGTGGCTTTGCCTTCTAATACGTAAAACAAAGCATCGCATGGAGTAGTGTGAGGCTTCATGCTTTGTCCTGCTTCAATGGAAACAATCATAATTTGCATTCCATGTTTATTGTACATGGCTTTTACATCTAAACCGTGAGGATTTTCTTTTTCTGCTGCGTCTGATAATCTTATGCTTTTCATAATTTGAAGATTATAAAAAAGCCGGACAAGTAACTGCCCGGCTCTTTCTATTTATGCAATCATTGTCTTTATATCTTCATCAACAGTGTTTATCCCGCCGATTCCAAAATTTTCAACCAAAACATTCACTACGTTTGGAGAAAGGAATGCCGGTAATGTTGGCCCAAGATGTATATTTTTAACTCCCAGAGAAAGTAGCGCGAGTAACACGGTTACTGCTTTCTGTTCGTACCATGCAATATTGTATACAATAGGCAATTCGTTGATATCTTCCAAGGCAAAAACTTCTTTAAGCTTGAGCGCAATAACTGCAAGTGAGTAACTATCATTACACTGTCCTGCGTCGAGTACACGTGGAATTCCACCAATATCGCCCAGATTTAGTTTGTTATAGCGATATTTTGCACATCCTGCAGTGAGTATTACGGTGTCTTTTGGAAGTTTCTCTGCAAAATCTGTATAATACTCACGCGATTTCATTCTTCCGTCGCAGCCGGCCATAACTACAAATTTTTTGATGGCTCCGGTTTTAACGGCATCAACAATTTTATCGGCCAGCGCAAGAACCTGTGCATGGGCAAATCCACCTACAATTTCGCCGGTTTCAATTTCTGTTGGAGCTTCACATTTCTTCGCATGTTCAATTATGGCTGAGAAATCTTTTCGTCCACCTGCTTCTCGGTCAGCAAAATGTACAGATCCAGATAAACCTGATGCTCCTGTAGTGTATATTTTATCTTTATAGCTGGCATTATCTTTTGGAGGAACAATGCAATTGGTTGTAAACAAAATAGGACCATTGAAGTTTTCGAAATCTTCACCTTGTTTCCACCACGATGATCCGTAATTGCCCACGAAATTATCGTATTGCTTGAATTTTGGGTAATAATGTGCCGGCAGCATTTCGCTATGTGTGTACACATCAACTCCGGTTCCTTTGGTTTGCTCTAGTAAGTCTTCAAGATCTCGAAGATCGTGACCGCTGATCAAAATCGCTGGGTTTTTACGAACACCAATGTTTACTTTAGAAATTTCTGGATTTCCGTATGCAGTGGTGTTGGCTTTATCGAGTAGAGCCATGGTTTTTACGGCTGCATCACCGGTCTTTAAAACAAGTGCAACCCATTCGTCTACACTCATATCGTCGCGAAGTAAAGTGCCCATGCCCTCGGCTAAAAATGCATTTACTTCATCATCAAACATGCCTAAATTTGCTGCATGTTCAGCATAAGCTGCCATACCTTTAATTCCATAAGTAGCAAGTTCTCTCAACGAACGAATATCTTCGTTGGTTTCTGAAAGAATTCCAATAGCCAAGGCTCTTCTTTCAAATTCGCCTACTGTAAAAGCCTCCCAATTGGCAGCTTCGGGAATATTCTCAAAGCTATGCTCTTTCAAGAGCTCATTTTTAAGGTTGCGCTTCAATTCTAATATGTGGCGAATCTTTTCTGCAATAGCATCTTTGTCGAAATTTGCATTGGTTATGGTCGCAAATAAGGCTGTCATTAATTCGGTGTGAAAACTTTTTTTGTATGCGAGTTTTTTTTCGTCGGCTTTAGCCATCCACCAAGCTAAACCTTTAGATGCATACATTAATACATCTTGCATTGCGGCAAGATCATCTTTCTTTCCGCATACGCCTGCTATTGTACATCCTGTACCTTTGGCGGCTTCCTGACATTGAAAACAAAACATGCTCATGGTATTTTTGATTTTAAATTAGTAATTCGGTAAAACAATACGCAAATATATAAATAAGAATTTTGAAAGAGCAAGTTTCTAAGTGATAAAAATATGTTAATGTGTTTGGGTTGGCTTATAATCAGTATTTAGTGAAAACGAAATATTTATTTACATTTGAAAAAAAATCACAATGGATATCAAATTGAGAAAAGCCACTGACCATGATTATCCGGAAATCATTGCAATGATAAAGGAACTGGCTCTTTTTGAAAAGGCTCCGGAAAGGATGACCAATACAGTTGAGCAAATGAAAGAGGAGGAAGATTTGTTTCATTGTATAATTGCGGAAGATGAAAGTGGTGAAATTCTTGGAATGGCTTTATATTTCTTTGCATATTTTACCTGGGTTGGGAAATCATTATACCTCGATGATTTATATGTAAAAGAGCAGTATCGTGGTAATGGAATTGGTAAAATTCTTTTGCGTAAGCTTATGCAAGTGGCAGACGATGAGAATTGTAAACGTGTTCGCTGGCAGGTCCTTGATTGGAATACCAATGCTATTGAACTTTACAAAAAATCTGGGGCTACAATAGATGATGAATGGCTGAACTGCGATTTTGAGCATGATCAGATTAAAAAATTCTGCTTGGATTAAGCTTTGTCGAAGTAATTGTGTAATTTGGAATAGTTTTTGGTATTTTTATAAAAAATCTCACCATGAAAAAACTATTAATTCTTATGATTGGCATTTTTGCCTTTGGCTCAATGTCAGCACAGGTTGTTTATGTCACCGAGTGGAAAAGCGACGCCGATAAAGTTATTTATGTAAGTGATTGGAAAAGCGATGCCGATTTGGTTGTGTACGTGTCTGAGTGGAAAAGCGATGCTTCTCAGGATGGTGTTTGGTATTTTACCGAATGGAAAAGCGATGCTGACTGGGTTGTGTATTTTACCGAGTGGAAATCAGATGCAGATCTCGTTATCTACTACACGGAATGGAAAAGTGATGCAGGTTATCAATAGAATGTAAATGGACTTCGAAATTCGCCCTTGGAAAAAATCAGACGCAAAATCTTTGCAGAAAAATGCAAACAACAGGTCGGTAGCAGCTAATCTTACCGATCTGTTTCCACATCCATATACGTTAAAGCATGCGCGAGATTTTATTAAAAAAGTGAACAAGCTTAAGCCACCTACAATTCTTGCTATTGACATTCATGGAGAAGCAGTGGGCGCAATTGGCATAACACCTCAAATTGATGTTCATCGTATGAATGCCGAAATTGGATATTGGCTTGCTGAGCCATTCTGGGGCAAAGGTATTACTACCGAAGCGGTGAAAAGAATGTCAGCCTATGCTTTTGATAATTTTCCGGTTAATAGACTTTTTGCAAAGTGTTTTGGATATAATAAGCCATCGCATAGGGTTCTGGAAAAAGCTGGTTTTGAAGTTGAGGCTCATTTTAAAAACACGCTTATCAAAAACGGCGAAATTCACGATGAAATTATTTATGCACTTTGGAAAGAAAATTTCTTCCATAATCTAAAAAAATCTTAGTAAATTGCACCTTTAAAATATTCGCATTATGATCATTAAGTGGAGAAAAACAGTTTTACAGATTCGCTCAAAGCTCATCCGGAATACCATTGCCTTGATAGGTGTAACTACTATGATGACGGCTTGTGGCGGCGGAAGCAGTTCTGATAATAAAATAAATCAGGATTCTCTTGATCAGGTCAAAGAACAGGAACGTCTAGATTCTATTGCAACAGCTGATAGTATTGCAGCCCTTGACAAGGATACTATTGCGTTGGAAGATACTGTAGTTGCCGGTGATAATAATGTTGTGCCACCTGTGAATCCACTCCCCAATGATGTCCAAACCAAATATGGTGTAGTTCCTGATTATTATGAGAACGACGAGCCAGTAACGAGATATGGAGTGCAATACAACTAGAATATTTGAAAATGTCAGATTCAGGTAAATCATATTTCAAATTCCGACTTTCTTTGTTGAAAGTATTTGTGGCTTTTCTGGTTTTTGCCGGTGTTTTTAGCGGATGCAAATCGAAGAAACTCTCTCATCATGTAATGCATGTGAATGATCTCTATTTAGGGCAAGACAGTGTTAAAGATAATACTCCCCCCGCTGATTACAATTCTCCAAATCAAGATGCTACAAGGTATGGTGTAAGACCAATCGAGTAGAAAATTCTTCTAATTCTGTGAACTTTTTGGGAAAAATCATCTTAAATTGCAGTCAATATAAGACCTCTAATTATGCGTATACCCTGGAGAAATAAAATTATTCGCCTCAGAGCCAGAATCATTAAGAATATACTGGCCATGATCAGTATCACAGTAATGTTCTCGGCG
>JAFGWG010000191.1 GCA_016937255.1 Bacteroidales bacterium | reverse complement strand
TTCTTTTTTTATTTCCCCATTCTCTTTAGGGTAGAAATCTTCAAATGTTTCCAAATAACTATATAATCTAGGATTCATTCCTGCTGATAATATAATAGATGATTCTAAATTACTATTGGCATAGCCCCTAAGTGCTGCATGCGCATCATTGAATTCTACAGGGAGTTTATCACCATTAATATAGTTTTCTTTATCAAGCTTGGTCATGATATTTACATCAATACTGCCCATTGATAAATTATTAGACAGCCACTCACGAATTTTGTTGAGGTCAAAACAATCAGCTGTTAATCGATTAAACTCTTGCTTAATTTTTGAGTAATTAGGCAGCATATTGAAATAATCTTTTATCTCTGTGTGTTTGTCAATTGCTGCATTTTTTAGCTCTTCAAATTTTTTGTCAGCTAAGGTTTTTATCAAATTAAGATAAGAGGTAATTCTCTCAGCTCTGAAATCCTCTGTTTTTTCCGTAATCTCAGTATATGAAATCTCATGTTTATTGCAATACATTTTTCTTAATTTCTCAAGAAGAAAATCGTCAACTAAAGAAATAACAGAGTCTATGCCATATTGAGAAACCTTTAAAGGCGTGTCTATTGTAAAAGCAATTCCCATAACAGGAATGTGAAATTGATGCATTTTTGTCATTAACCAAATATTATTGTGTGACTTGTCATAAGAATTGTTGGTAAAGGTAAGTATAAGATTACAATTCGATATTTTGTCGTAGGTATTATCAGTGTGTTGATCTTCAATATGAATTGAACTAGAATATGCAAGTGATTTTAGAGCAGCTGCAGTCGGAAAATTAGGTTTATTTGTAAAACGGTCATTGATTTTTGTCTAGTTTGATAAAGTTTTAATAGTTATTATTGGCTTGATTTTCTGAAGATTCCTTATAGTATTGTAATTCTTATGTCTGTGAAAAATCATGCTTTTGCGATATTTAGCAGTTTTTTATCGATATTATTTGTATTTTTGTGAAAAATTATAAATTATGAAAAAATCGATTATTTACCTGTTCTGCTTGGGTTTAACAATTTCTTTGAGTGCACAGAGTATTCAAAATGAGGTTGTTTCATCTTCAGGGGCCAGTTCTTCTTCGACAAGCTTTAATATCGACTATACTGTTGGCGAGCCTGTTATTGAATTGACTTCCTCTACAAGCTTTACATTGTCGCAGGGCTTTCATCAGCCTTCTCTCTACGTAACAGCTATTGAAGATATTGAACTATCCGATATCAGTTGTTACCCTAATCCCGTAAATGATAATCTCGTTGTTGAGATTCCATCTTCCTACACAGATGCTTTTGTGTACACCATCTATGATCTTAATGGTAAAATTCTGGCTAATGAAACTATTTATTCAGGATCATCCATTATTGATATGAAGTCTTTTGCCGTTGGTAATTATTTGTTGCAGGTAACTGAAACTTCAAGCGGAAAATCTTTCCAATCCAAAATTTTGAAAATTAAGTAAAACAATAAAAACACAAAAACATGAAAAAAGTTCTTGTACTATTTATTTTAGCGATTTGCACATTAGGTGCATTTGCTCAGGTGCCTCAGGCATTCAAATATCAGGCTGTAATTCGTGACGCCAGCGATAATGTAATTGCAAATACTTCTGTAGATGTTAGAATTACAATTGCTAATTCTGTACCAACAGATGTGTATTCAGAAACACATACTGTAACAACGTCTATGTTTGGTCTAGTGAATTTGAATGTAGGAGAAGGAACACCTGTAACCGGAACCTTTAATACTATTGATTGGTCAGCAGATACTTATACTATTGGTGTTGAGGTTGATGCCGGCTCAGGATATGAAGATCTTGGTTCTTCAGATCTTCTTTCTGTTCCTTATGCACTTCATGCCATGTCTGTTGAAGGTGGTTGGACTGTTTCAGGAAATGATATTTATAATAGTAATTCTGGTTTTGTTGGTATTGGGGATGACTTCAATGGTTATTATGGAAAAGTGTATCTTAATATTGATAATCCCAATAATGCACTGACCAATGATAGTGTAAACGGAATGAATGTAGCATTAAATATTTCAGATAATAATGCTTCAACGGGCGATGCTATAGGTTTGAAGTTTTCTGCTACTGGCACTGGAAATTATGGTGGTGGTGCAGCTATTATACATGAAAGAACTGGAGCATGGTCGCAAGGGAAACTGCATTTTGCAACTAAAGGATCTATATTAAATGATTCAATAATTCCAATCAGAATGACTATTGATGAAAATGGAAAAGTTGGTATTGGCACAACAAGCCCTTTAACCAATTTCACAATCCAACAAACTGCTTTTACCGCATTTGATACTCCTGGCGAAGCTGGTATTACACTATATAACCATAATAATGCTTCTCAATGGACTATTTATAATAGTACTAATTATTTGAGTTTTGCATTTCTAGGTACTCGTGTCGCTTATGTTAGTGAATCAACAGGTGCATGGAATTCAACTTCTGATAGAAGGCTGAAAGAAAACATTATTCCAATGAATTCTGTTCTAGGTAAAGTTATGCAATTGGAACCGGTTAGTTATGACTTCATTGGTCGCAAGAATTCTCATACCATTGGTTTTATTGCTCAGGATGTTGAGCCACTATTTCCTGAAGTAGTTAGTAAGGATGATAAAAGCGAAGAATCATATTATGGTATTGCTTATGGTAATATGTCAATAATCGCAATCAAAGCCATTCAGGAACAACAAGTAATTATTGAAGATCAGCAGACTCAGATTAATGATCTTCAGAAGCAAATTGACGAGCTTCGTCAGTTGATTATTGCTGAATAATTAGATTCTATTCATAATTTTTAAGCCACTCAGTTTTGAGTGGCTTTTTTATTATGAAGCCATCATTCCATCCTTTAGTTTTACACCCTTAAATTTTTAGGAGAAATAACAGTATTCGTAAAATTTATTTTTTGCTACTTTTTCAACGATTCCACGACCATCTTCGCTTTTACAATAGATTTGTGTTCGATGGACGACGGAATGATGAAAAGGGTGCGGCACGCTGTCTTGAGTGACGAAAAGTATGCAAATTAACTTATATTCTATCTTTCAATAGTTTATGCTTGTCTGACACCTTAGAGGCTGTCAGACAGCTAATGAAAAAAATCAATTATCTTCTTATCCAATGCTCAGGGATGTATTTTTTATTACGGAATTTGCAAAGGGTAAGCAGTGTCAACGTTTCCGAACCCACCTTCGGCGGATGTTTGAAAGTTGAGGATTATCTGTAGCAAATTCACGTTCCAAAAACCAGACTTCACTAATACAATAGCCCCGTATTCGTTTTACTTAAAACTGTCAGACAACCTAAGTCGCAATATAGGTTTAGGTGTCTGACAGGTGCATTCTTACTCATACTGGGCTATTGATATTCAAACTTGTGGGTTTGGCTATCTAATCTAAGTAATAATACTAAAAATACTGTCTAAAACAAAACTTATATTGCTGAATATCTGTTATATAATACGCCTAATATTCAAAATATTAATCAAACCGCACAACGCTTTATGAAGATATAAGTTTTATCGAACCAAAGTGATATTGCCACTTGAACTGACATGGTGCCCGGTGCAGCCCATCCTCTGAAAGGATTAGAAGTATTAGGCCAAACATTTGTTGTGATTGCTCCTGTAGATCCTGCACCGTCAACTCTGATATCATCAATTGAAATACCATTGGGTCCGCACATGAAAATGATCATTTCATTTCGTCCTTCATCTGATCCAGCACATCCATCAACAAGAATGCTTTCAATTTCGAACACTTCACTTGGAATTTGAGCAGTAGTAATAATGTTAAACCCAAGTAGTATTATTGCTTTGAGTGCTTTGTTTAATCTCATTATTTATTTTTCAAAAATACCAGGTAGATTATTTGGATTTTCATTAAAAAAAAAACAGCTGCCAGAAAAATCCTGACAGCTGATTTGTGAATTCATTGAAATTCTAATAGAAACTTCTATTTCCGTTAGGATTTTTAATGATATATCGCAAAGCAACTTCAAAGCCACCTTTTCCATTGGTCGCATTGCTTAAACGGGAAACATTAACATCGTAACTTAGCCCTAGAGCCAGATCATTTAATTCTACCATTGCATTAACAATAATGGCATCCGAAGTTCTGTAAAGTCCTCCTAGAGAAAGATATGCGTCATTTATAAATCCAGTGTATTTTGATTCTTCACGCAAAGTGTAACGAACCATAAATCCAGGTAGAATTTCTTTTTGGCTGCCCTGAAACTGCACTAAGACCATAGGAACAATTGCTGCATTTGTGCCTGACAATCCAATTAATGCTTTTGCATGTCCGGTAATTCTCATATTGAGTCTTTCGTCTGAATTGCTTAAAAACTCAAAATTGGGTTGGTTTACATGACTTACAGAAAATCCTGCATTTGTTTTAAAGCCATCATTGGAAGACATATTGGTAGAGTTATGACTCATTGACCAATTCATTCCAAAACCAAAATCCATGTAGCTAAAACTTTCAAAAGCAAAGGTTTCATTGCTGGCTAAACTTGCATCGTGACCCGATACGCCGTCGTATTGATTATCCCATTGCATATCTCCAACGTCAATAGATCTTTGACCGAATCCACCATAAATACCGGCAGAAAGCATTTGCTCATCATTTATTTTCAGATGATAAGCGATATTGAGTTGACCTGTGAGTGTGCCAAATTTTAAGTCTCCAGCAACATCATTAAATACGGCCATACCAATTGCAAGAAAACCACTTTGTGAGTTGTCTTTATTGATTGTGGCATCATACCCCAACGCATATGTAGTATATCCGTTGCCTATGGCACTCCATTGATTTTTATAATTCAGTCCAATTCTGTGCGACCCATCGAAAAATCCTGTTAGAGCTGGATTCATCAATAAAGGAGCCTCGTTAAATTGGCTGAAATGTATGTCCTGCCCAAATGCAGAAATTGCAAAAAGGAGCAGTAATATGTGACTTAATATTTTTTTCATGATAACATGATTAATGAGCAAATTTAAAAAAATTATCTGACAAGTGTAATGTTTCCTTTGAGAATAGACTCAGATCCATCTAGGAAAGTTGCATTCAGATAGTATACATATACGCCAGGATTAAGTGGTTGACCTTTGTAAGTGCCATCCCAACCAATATCGAGAGAAGAACTTTCGAAAATCTTTTCGCCCCAGCGATCGTAAATGGTGAAAACAATATAGTCAACACCTTCTCCGCGTACATAGAGCATGTCATTGTTGCCATCTGCATTGGGGGAGAAAATATTGGGTACATACACATGTGGGATATAGCATGGATCGGAAGAACCATATACCATGATGCTGTCGCTGATAAGGCAGCTATTGGCATCTGTGAGTACGACACTCCAATAACCCGGACTAAGACCATTAATGGTATCTGTAATGTCTGTACCTTCCCAAAGTATTGAATAAGGACTAGTGCCTCCACTAATATCTATCCAGGCTGTTCCATCATTCTCCCCTTGGCAACTTTCATCTGTTGCACCTAAAGTAATATCGGGAGCTTCCCATATTCTGATTTCAATGGTGTCACTATCACCACAGGATCCGGAAATAGTATATATGATTTCATGTAAACCATCGCCAGCTGATGCCGGATTAAATGCTCCACTAGTGGTATTGGTAATTCCATTTCCACTCCATGTTCCACCATTTTCAGCCGCAGAAAGTGTTACCGTAGCAATATTGTCACAATATGGACCCGCAGGAGTAATAGTTGCATCCGCTTGAGGGTCAACTGTTAATACGGTAGATGCGGTGTCACCACATTGTCCTGCAATACCATAAGTAATAGTATATGTACCAGCACCTGCTGTGCCAGGGCTAAATATTCCATTATTTGGGTCAGTAATTCCAATACCGCTCCAAACACCACCTGTATCGGCAGCTATAAGATTAATGGCACTATCCAAAATACAGAATGGACCTGCTCCGGTAATGCTTGCATCTGCACTTTGAATGACATCTATATCAACCGTATCAGCATCTCCACAAGCACCACTTATAGTATAAATAATGGTGTGGGTTCCTGCACCGGCTGTATTTGGATCAAAAATTCCACCCGTTGGATTTGTAATTCCTATGCCACTCCAAACTCCTCCTGTATCCGTGGATAACAAGTTGATTGGCATATCGTTAGAGCAATAGGGTCCCGTTGGAGTGATGGTGGCATCTGCTTGAGAATTTACAGTAATAACTGTAGTTGCAGTATCACCACACTGACCACTGATTCCATACGTAATAGTATAAGAACCTGCACCGGCAACTCCTGGGTCAAATGTTCCAAGACTTGCATTGGTTATTCCCGTTCCACTCCAATTTCCTCCGGGATCATTTCCAGTTAAATTAACTGCTAAATCTGAATCACAATAAGGACCGGCAGCAGCAATACTGGCATCGGCATTCTGAATTACTGTAATATCTACAGTATCTGCATCTCCACATCCACCTGGAATAGTATAAATAATTTCATGTGTTCCAACTCCGGCTGTTCCAGGATTAAACGTTCCAAGTGAGCCATTGGTGATTCCGGTTCCAACCCATGTTCCGCCCGGGTCAGTTGCTGCAAGATTTAGTGGTGCGTCCCCAAAACAGTAGGATAATCCACTGGTTATTGATGCATCAAATTGATCAGAAACTGTTACTAATGTTGTTGCTGTATCACCGCATGCGCCTGCAATACCATACGTAATGGTATATGTTCCTGCGCCCGGAACAGTTGGGTCAAAAGTTCCAAGACTTGTATTGGTAATACCCGTTCCACTCCATGTTCCACCCGCATCAGCACCAACAAGATTTACAGCTGGATCCGAACTACAAAATGGTCCGGCAGGCGTAATACTTGCATCTGAACTCTGTGTAACAGTTATATCTACGGTATCAGCATCGCCGCATTGGCCTGCAATGGTGTAAATTATTTCATGAACTCCCGCTCCTGCTGTTGACGGATTAAATGTACCAAGTGAACCGTTGGTAATCCCGATTCCTGTCCATGTTCCACCAGCATCAGTACCCGCCAAATTCAATGGAGAATCTCCAGAACAATATGCTAAACCATTTATAATGGTCGCATCTGCATTAGGAAGTACAGTTACAAGAATATCGTCTGTAACACTACATATACCACCACTTGTAACTGTAACGCTATACGTATTACTAGTGCTTACATTGATAGTTGGAGAAGATTCTGTTGTGCTCCAATCATATGTTGCTCCTGCATTTGTGGCATCAAGTGTTAGTATGTCTCCTAGGCAGATACTGGTATCTACTCCAAGATCAACTACGGGGTCAGCAATAACTGTAATACTTATTGAATCAACATCGGTACATACTCCTGCGGTAACCGTAACAGAGTAATCTCCAGTACTACCGGCAGGAAGAGTTTGTCCTGTTCCACCTGTATTCCATAGATACCCATCGTAACCAGCTCCGGCATCAAGTGTAATTGGACTTGAACTGCAAATTGTAGTATCGTTTCCAATAAAGACCGTTGGATTTTGTTTTACAAGTGCATAGGGCAATTCACTAAAATCATTCCAGTTGGTTTCACTTGCTTCATATAATGGAGCCCCAACTGTGATAGTAGATGTTGCAATGGTGTACCACTCCGTTGAAGGAGCAGTATGCCACGCACCTAAGTTGTCCCAGTTCCCATCTGTGGCTTGATCATAAAAAACACTAAGGTCAACCGCAGCAGTACCTGCTGTTCGATTTATCTGATGATAGAAATTAGGATTCACTTGGCATAATCCGGTTTCCATTAAACTTCTGTCGTAGCCTTCTGCTGTTGCATCGAGATTGGCCATGCGAACTACATAGGTGTTTGATGCACTTGTAGCCGGAGTGAGTTCAACAGGACGATACCTTGTTGTGCCCACGCTAGATCCTACGGGAAATAGGAAAGTTCCTGTAGATGCAGTAGTTCTGGATAGATAACCGCCATTATTGCTGCTTACAAAACCTGCAGTGCGTTGAATGGCCCCCGTGTTTGCATTGTTTACAAACATCGTATAAATATTGGTAGCCAATTCACGATCTGTAAGATTTAGTGTTCCGGTTACAATCTCATTAATGGTTTGGGTTTTAATTCCAGTACCAAGCAGTGTGAGATTGAAAAATGATGTAGAAACTAAACCAGAAATATTCTGATTAGCTCCTTCAAGAGAAACAGTACCCGTAAATGAATTAAAGGTGCTATTGTTAATCCAGTCGCCGTTTACATGAATGTTGCCGTAGCCATTTATAGTGGCATTATTGGTCAGACTACCTGTAATATACAGATTGGCCGCCGTTGCTGTTGCAACATTTATGGTTCCTGTTTGGTTTTGGGCACTTCCGTTTACCTGTACAATGGCAGCAGAATTTGCGTGAATTATTGCACCATTATTATACAGGACTTGCGCAGATGCAATAGAGCAGCTGAAAATAAACAGGATTATAAATAAATATTTTTTCATATTTACTATTCTGAATCAGGTTGGTATCTTAAAGACTTGTTTTTGGAAGCATCTGCATTTCCTTTAAGTTCTAGGGTCTGTTGTTTATCATCATTGAAAAGTAAATTGTGTATGTGATCTTTCTTTGCCTGTGGCACACGTAACTGATCCATTAATGTTTGGTTTACCTGCTCATTATTTTTCTGTTCATTATTCATATGAGCCATAGCAGTCCAGTTAAAACTCATAGCGCCGTTTTCTGAGACCAAAACAAATCCGTTTTTATCCTGAGATTTTATATAGTATTGTGCTCCCGGACTGGTAGGCGTAATATTTACGATGGGAGTTTCGTTTGTATTCATTTTAGAAGTAAATGATGCATTATAAGAAATATACACTTCATTATTTGTGATTTGTCCCATTCCAAAATCATTAATGGCAACAAGTTCTTTAATCTCGTCAATATCGGTTTTAAGATGTTTTACACCTGCAAGACTTAAGGTTGCCAATGCATAAATATCTATACCGCTGAAGGAGTTATCTTGTAAATAATCAGGAGCTTCATCTAGAATGAGACCCATGTGCATATTATATCTGGCTTTGCTTTCATTGCCTTCTTCAATTTCATCGGTTTCATTCTTAAACTTATAAAATGCGGGTTTAATATTGTCAATATCTTCCATAACTAAATCGTATGTTGAATTATCCAAATATGTAATATCACGTTTAGTTTCTCTGCGTGATGTAGCTACTACATTTTGACCATATACATAATACCAGGAAACTCCGGCAGTTCCAACATATCCCCATCCTCCGTTTGAAGGGGCAGCTGTTGGTTCAGTACCAAGATTATTTAGTATTATACTTGTTGCGGTAGAATTTGAACAATCAAACTGGCTGCTTCCAACTGCCTGTAAGCCAGGGTTTAGAGGGTTGATGCCAGATGCAATAATCTGAGCAGCTGCATAAGTATTCTGCCCTGTTTCAACATTTATACCTGGAGAGGATTGCCCATAGAACCAACCTCCAAAAACATTTGTACCAATTCCGTTGCCATATATACCTGCACCTAATCCTGCTGATGAGTTGGATATATTTTCACCCCAAACTCCTGCACCAATTCCTGTTCCGTCGAAATATCCGCTTATTGCGGTAGGAAAACTTGAAGCATTGCTGTTTGATGAAAGATGAATACCTTGAATTGCCGAGTACATATTTGCTGTATTGGTATTTTCACTATAAACTCCACCGCCATAAGCTGAACTGTGTGTTGAAGCTAACCCAACAGTGGGTGTTGCTGAAGAACCGTTGGCTACAGTGAGATATAATGCTTCAGTAGATGAACTTGAAGCCGCAACATCAATTTGAACAGAACCGGCATCAGCTGTAATAAGGTACCCCGCACCCGCTCCACCACAATCATAAGCTTCGTCTAATGTGGTGCAACCGCCACCACCTGCACCAACTTGTACCCATTGAGCACCATCCCAATAGTAAAAGCCTGCAGTTAATGCACCGCCAGTATTATACACTAACAAACCTGTTGCAGGAGCATTAACGGGTGAAGTTCCATTTCCAACTGCCAATAGAGTGACTCTAGGTATCAATAAACCCATGTTTGTTGCAGTTAAATCAAGTAGTGCTGATGCCTGGGGAGTTGTAGTCCCAATTCCAACATTGTTCTGTGCTTGAACACTCAAACTAAGTGAAAAAATGGCGATAATGCCGATGAATAGAAGTCGTTTCATTTTCTTTATGTTTTTGTTCGTTATTTCATTTTTTTGCAATTAACAAATATATACCTTTTTAATAATAAAAGCAACTTGTTGATAATGAAAGCCACATTTATTGTGTTTTTGAAGGTTATCATTTAGTAATCATTATTTCTGTCTGTTTATAATTAGTTGATATACTGCTGTATAGGATTTTTTTGATTAGGTTTCAAAAATCAATCTCACTATTTCGGTTACTAAAATGCAGGAATTCATCAAAAAAAATAATATAGATTTGAACGATTTGACGTACTTGTTTGTAGTATATTAAAACGCAGAATATGAAAAATCTTTTTGGATTAATTATTACACTTTTTCTGATAGCCGAAGTAGCGGCTCAGCAACCTCAAAAAATTGTTTCTTTCGTTATAGAAGATCATGATTGCGATTGGTATAAAACACAGTCGGAATTGTGGCAAAAAGAAATTGCAAAAGATAGTCTCAATGCCGATGCATGGATGAATTATTATTTGGCCTCACGATATAAAATGCTGCTCTGTGCAGAGAAGCCTTTTTACCCAAAAGATGAAGAATATACGAATTTATCTCGTATTGTGAATGAAATGAAAAACTATGTTCCGGAAAGTTATGAATACAATTATATTGTCTATTATAATGGAGGAAAGGATCCATCAAAAAGTAAATATTTATTGAAAGCATACGAACTGGATCCTGAACGTACAGAAATTTATGCTGACTTGATAGTGTATTATGAGATTAATGGGAAATATCCTGAGAAAAAATCAATATTAACCAAACGTGAAAAGAAAGAGCCGGCTTCAATAGGAATGATGTCCTGGAATTATAATGCATTGTATCCATTAGATAAAAACGCAATTGTTTTAACTGGCGGCGATAATGATACGTATCAAAAATGGACTTTGCAAGATGTATATGGAATTCGTCCTGATGTACAAGTGATCAATACCAGCCTTGTTTTGATTAAAGAATACCGCGATCGGGTTTTTAAGGAAGTAGGTATTGTTTCTTTTGATATCGAAATGGATTCAAGCAATTATTTGATTTATAATTCTTTAATTGTTGAGCATATTTGTAAAAATAGTGGCAATCGTCCTGTGTATATAAGTGCTTCTATGCCTGAAAATCATTTTAAGACATTGAAAGACAGTCTTTATCTGGAAGGTTTAGTATATAAGTACAGCAAAGATCGTTATGATAATGTGGCTGTTATTCGTAAATTCTATGAAAAACAAATGCTGAAGGATTATATTTCTGCGCCCATTCAATTCGATAATAGTCAGCCCATTGTGAATAGGTCTAATCTCAATTATATTCCAGCTTTCATTCAATTGTACGATCATTATAAGCTAAGTGGAGAAAAGGAAAAATCTGAAGGATTGGCGATATTAATGTTACAAATAGCTGAGAATTCGGGAAACGAAAACTATAAAGAATACGTTACTCAATATCTTAAAGGCGAATGAGTCTAATGGCAAAGAAAAGCTTTATCCGATATACTGATGAATATCTGATGGAACATATTGTTCGGTCGGATAAGGCTGCTTTTACTGAGCTATACTCCAGATGGGTATTGCGTGTAAAGCAATTTTACCTCAGACTTTGCGATTATGAAGAAGAATTGGCCGATGATCTTACCCAGGATGTGTTTCTTAAAATTCTTGAAAAGGCTCAAAGTTTCGATCCAAATTCAAAATTTTCTTCATGGTTGATTACCATTGCATACAATCATTTTAAAAATGATTTGCGTAGAAGAAAACACGATGAGACGTATCGAATTGAAGAAGCTCAAACTGATGATATATTAGAGCCCGATTATGAAAAAATGATCGATCTTGAAGCATCTTCGCAATTTACAGATCGTATCTTGATTACATTAGGAGAAGACGTCAAAACGATATTCATTCTTAGATATATGGAAGAACTCACGATTCCCGAAATTGCTAAAATTACTTCTACTCCGGAAGGAACAGTGAAGTCGAGACTATACTATGCCTTGAAAAAGCTTTCGAAAGAAAGACAGCAGTACAAATTAAGTGAATGGTTATGAAAAATACAGATGCATTTGATAATTTCGAGCAATTGCTTCAAAATAAAGCATATAGCGAGCTATCCAATGAAGAACTTGCTTTGGTTGCAGAATTTGCTTCAGAAGAGGATTATGAGCAAATGGCAAAACTTATTCAGGACTTAAAAAAATATGATTCCAATGAAATTGAAGCGCCAAAGGGCGGGGTAGATGAGATTTGGAACAAAGTTGAGATATCACAAACTCCTGAACAGAAAATTATTCCATTTAGAAAGAGAAAAGTATCTGTATTATGGCCAATGAGTATTGCTGCTTCTCTATTATTGGTTCTTTTTGTGAATTTTCCTCAGGATCATTCTGTTTTTGTGGTGGCTGCCAACAGAAATGTTTCGATTTATTCATTTATGATGCCCGTAAAAACTGAAGTGGTAAAGGAAGTTCCTGTCTATATAAATCAAAACAATTATGCCGATATCGTTATGATTGAGTCTGATGCAGGAAGTTCTTATTCCGGTGATTTTTATTTGCCTGAACCTGAGTCAATTACGAATGATAAAGCTCAGCGACAAGGACGAAACACTTCAGAAATGGGGGATATGACCCAGATGTTTGTAAATGTGAACTAAGATCTACCTTTATCAATTAAATCATTAATCTCTGATATAAGAGATGGGTTCTTTTCCGCATTTTTCCCTATTCGTAATTGCTTTGTTTTACATGAAAAATGAATAGTAAGGAGTCTGTTTTCAATTTCAAGAGATTCAAATGCTTCCTTTTTTATTTTCAATCGACGATCGATATTGAAAACGATATATTTTTTTCGAACGAAAATATACTGGTCTGCACTAATGAGACCGATTAAAGGGAACAATATTGTACTTAGCATATAGAAAGAACGAAAAGCAGGAATATTGGTGAAATTAAAAAGACTGTACAAATAATAACTTATTCCTGCAAGAATGACCATAAGTATGATTATGGAATAATTGAGGTTAAGCGGTAAAATTTGCGATCTGAAATAATACAAGCGCAATTCTCTGAAAAGAAAGAAAAGAGGAATTAGAAGAACGATGGCCGCATATATGATTTTTTCATCTTCGAAATCCTCAAATATAATACCTATATTAAGCAATAATAGGACAAAAAATGTCAGTATTACAACAATATTAATACTTCTTCGAATGAGCATGAAATTTAGAGATTAAAACTATTTAGTTCTTTAAGCAATTCCAATGGTCTCTGAAGTAATCCCGGGTGTTTGTCGACATGAATTTGGGCAGAAACTGTCATTTTTCGCACGTCAATTTTAGGTTTGCCATTATTGCAGACTTTTACCAAAAGAATACTACCCATTTTCAGAACTACATTTTGAATGTCAGCAGCATTTTTCTGGAAACTATGAATGGCTTCATCCAGTTCAGGGTTGCTCGATTTTTCATCGGAAAGAGAATCGTGAATGGCATATATTTTATCATACACCTCTTTCATGGTGATAGTCTCTTTTGAAATACCCATACGTTCACTATACCTTTCAGGTTTACGATCGGGATTGTAGAATGAAAATCCTGATGCTTCAACAATATTTATCAATGAAGCATGTACTTTATCAATGGTATCTTGTTCTTCTGTATCAATGAATATATTTACCGGTAAATGACGCTTTAACTTGCGATTCTTATAAGTTGTGTTAATGGAATTAAAAGAAATATATTCGCTGAAAGCATTTTGCAGAATATAAATTTGATCTTTCATTCTTTGTAACTCATTGTGATGTTCACCTTCCATGCGCTCAATGGCTTCACGATAATACTGGTAGTACTGACGCATCAGCTCGTTTTGTGGTCCGGCAGCCATAAGGCGTTTACCTTCTTCAGTGTCGGTAAAGCTTTGGAAGTTCTCGATAAATTTGTCGGCTAAACTCTGTGCTTGCTTGTCGTATTGTGCAGGATATTTCCAGGTATTTCTCGGATTGAGAATTTCTGGATTTACACCATCAAGTTGTTTTGGAATATCCAAACCGAAAATAGATAGTTCTTCAAATTCTGCATTGTCAATGCTGCCATCAAGAATAGCAGAAATAATTTTTCGGGTTGATGGTAGATCAATTCTGCGACCAATTCCATAAGGTCCTTCAATCCAACCGGTGTTTACCAAATATGCGGTGGCTCCGTGTTCGTCCATTTTGCGAATTAGTTCGCGTGCATATGTAATAGGGTGGAGGAGTAGGAATGCTGCGCCAAAACAAGCAGAAAATGTTGGCACAGGTTCTTTAATTCCGCGTTCAGTTCCGGCTAGTTTGCTGGTAAATCCACTGATGAAATAATACATGGCCTGATCGCGGGTAAGCTTTGCAACAGGAGGTAATACACCAAATGCATCTGCAGTTAGGAAAATGACCTTTTTAGGATGTGTTCCTTTTGAAACCGGGGTTACAATATTGCGAATATGATGTATAGGATAAGAAACTCTTGTGTTTTCTGTTTTGCGGGCAGAATCGAAATTGATTTCGCCTGTGTTTTCATCAAAAACAACGTTTTCAAGTAGAGCATTGCGTTTAATGGCATCGTAAATATCGGGTTCTTTTTCTTTACTCAGGTTGATACATTTTGCATAGCAACCGCCTTCGAAATTGAAAATACCTTCATCATCCCAGCCGTGTTCGTCGTCACCAATCAGAAAGCGATCTGGATCTGCAGAAAGTGTGGTTTTTCCGGTTCCTGAAAGTCCAAAGAAAATAGCAGTGTCACCATTTTTCCCCATATTGGCAGAACAGTGCATGGCGGCAATATTTTTAAGCGGAAGGAAATAATTCATAATGCTGAAGAAACCTTTTTTGATTTCTCCACCATACCATGAACCACCAACAACAGCCATTCTGTCTTTTATATTAAAGGCTACAAAAACATCACTGTTGAGTTTGTGCTCTTCCCAATTTTTATTGATGGCCTTGCAAGCATGCATCATGATGAAATCGGGCTTAAAATTCTCAAGCTCGCTTTCCTCGGGTCGGATAAACATGTTTTTTACAAAATGTGCAGCCCAGGCAACTTCTGTGATAATCCTCATTTTGATGCGGGTGTTTTCGTTTGCACCTACATAAGCATCAACAACATAAAGTTTCTTTCCTGACAACTGTTCTTTACCTATATTAAGCAGTTCACCCCAAATTTTCTCACTGATTGGCTTATTATCGCTGCTTTTTCTATTGGGATCTGCCCACCAAATATTGTCGCTGCTTTCGTTTTCCTGAACAATGTATTTGTCTTTAGGCGAACGGCCGGTAAATACACCAGTATCAACCGCAACTGCATCTAGGTTGGTAAGGAAACCTTTTTCATATCCTTCGAGTGAAGGATCGGTTTCATGTTCGAAAAGTACCTCGTATGAGGGATTGTAATATAGTTCTTCAACATTCTGAATTCCTGACTCAGAAAGCTCTGCGCGTACTTTATTGAGTAAATGATCCATGCTTTATAAGTATTTTTGGCAAAAGTAATGATTTAAAGTTAATTTCGTGTTGGAAAATGAGCGTGTTTTTATCTCAGTTTCACCACTTAAATATGTCCTTCTTTTATTGCTCTTTTATGTCGTTCGACAAGCAGATTGGTGGAATATGATTTTGGATTTTGCCGAAACTCTATATCGCCAGTATAAGTATTCTGTTTACAATTCCCCCTTCTCCAGCAAATAACAACGGCCATCTTTCCACAAATAGTCAAGTACAGCATTCATGGCGTTTAAATTCCATGTTTGAAGGAATTGTTGTCGACGTTTATGTCTTTTATTATCAATTGAAAATATAACAATTCCACCGCGAGATATTTCTCTTCTGATTTTATTCCATGGAATGTGAATGTCTTCAGATTTGAATTTAAGCAACCGGAATTTTCTTATTGTGATCCCTTTTTTACCAATCTTAAACTTGCCAATCTGAACATCCTTGCCGTTTTTCAAGTCATCAATCATTTTGTTGACTATCACCGATGTAATATGTTCCCACATCGCTTCAACAATATCCTGATACAGTTTTTCCTGAGGTAATACCTTGCCCTTTCTTGAAGGCTTTTGCTGAAAAGACAGTTTAAGTTTATTTCCCTGCTTGTCGGAAAGAAAAATATTGAATGTTTTGTTCGCCTTAACTCCATTGATATATACCTGGATGCTGCCATATTTTATTTTATCAATTTCCCGGCATAGCAGCGTTTTATTATTAAAAGAAACGGAGTTCTTACTGATAAGAAGTTCCTTTTTTTTTATTTTGAATTTGTAAACGGATTTGTTTTCAGAAGCAGTGAATGTATCCATGACAGAA
The DNA here is from genome assembly GCA_016937255.1 of Bacteroidales bacterium. Taxonomy (GTDB): domain Bacteria; phylum Bacteroidota; class Bacteroidia; order Bacteroidales; family DTU049; genus BM518. The sequence continues at coordinate 298 of JAFGWG010000191.1, read as the reverse complement.
AGCATCAATTTTTGAGTTGTAACTACCAAACACTTTGGGTGCATTGGCTTCTTATTGGCAAAAATAATGATTTATTGTTAATTTCTAAATGGAAATTATTGTTGAAAGAAAAAATCAATCAAGTCTGTTTCCTTTTTTATGTGTTGCTCTCTTATCTGATTCTGAGTTTTGGTGTATTGGGGTAGGCTACAGCAAAAGAAAATCGCCAAAATTTTGAACTTTAAACCTCGCTGTAGAATCTATATACAGCGAAAATATTGTTGTTTGATAGTTTCGGCGTAGACGGAATCTACGCCGA
>JAFGWG010000190.1 GCA_016937255.1 Bacteroidales bacterium | reverse complement strand
CAGCAGCAAAATAATTATAAGAGCGATAAAAGAATCGATAGAGATCCTTTTCCTGAACTCGATGAGGTGGTTAAAGCAGAAGGGGTATTGGAAATTATTTCCGATGGCTATGGTTTTTTGCGTTCATCAGATTTTCATTATCTGAATTCTCCTGATGATGTGTATGTGAGCCAGAATCAGATTCGTTCATTTGGCCTCAAAACCGGTGATACGGTATTGGGAAGTATTCGTCCTCCACGTGAGGGTGAAAAGTATTTTCCTCTGGTGAAAATTTATAAAATCAATGGTCTTGATATAGAAAAAGTTCGCGATCGGGTAGCATTCGATTTTCTTACCCCACTTTTCCCAAATAAGAAGTTTAACCTGATTGATCATCCCGAAGAAACTTTAATCACTAGGGTGATCGATTTGTTTTCTCCCATTGGAAAAGGTCAGCGTGGTCTTATTGTTGCACAGCCTAAAACAGGAAAAACAATTATTCTGAAAGAAATTGCCAATGCCATTGCGCATAACCATCCGGAAGCATATCTTATTGTATTGCTAATAGATGAACGTCCTGAAGAGGTTACCGATATGCAACGCAGTGTTAAAGCTGAGGTTATTGCTTCTACTTTTGACGAGCCTGCAGAAAAACACGTGAAAATTGCCAATATCGTTTTGGAAAAAGCTAAACGATTGGTCGAATGTGGCCACGATGTGGTTATTTTACTCGATTCAATAACACGTCTTGCTCGTGCCTATAATACAACTGCCCCTGCAAGTGGTAAAGTGCTCTCCGGTGGTGTAGAATCAAATGCTTTGCAAAAACCGAAACGTTTCTTTGGTGCTGCACGTCAAATTGAAAATGGTGGTTCACTTACCATTATTGCAACAGCACTGATTGATACCGGTTCTAAAATGGATGAAGTGATTTTTGAAGAGTTTAAAGGTACCGGTAATATGGAACTTCAACTCGATCGAAAATTGTCGAACAAACGCGTATATCCTGCTATCGATATTGTGTCGAGTAGTACACGTCGCGATGATTTGTTGGTGTCTAGAGATGTTTTACAGCGTGTTTGGATTATGCGCAATCACCTTGCCGATATGAATCCACTTGAGGCCATGCAGTTTTTGCAGGAACGAATGCGACTTACTACTTCAAATGAGGAATTTCTGGTTTCGATGAATGGATAATTTCTTTCATGTCTCTTTCATTGTCATGGTCTGACATATAGGAGGGTTGACCTGGTTTTTGTGTTGAAGTTTTTTGTGGCCATCTGTGAAATTGCAAAACTGATTGCATCGAATAGATATTGAAAACTTAAAAAAAACACACGATATGAAAATCCTAATGAGCCTTTTTTTAACCATGGCTGTATTATGTGCCGTGGCCGACGAGGAGAAACCTCTGACAACTAAAATTAACAATGTAACTGTTTTCTTAAGCGGTGCACAAATTGAACGTACCGGAAGTATGTATCTTACTAGTGGAAACTACGATATTGTTATTGAGGACTTACCTACAACTATTAATTCCAATACCATTCAGGTAACTGGAAAAGGAAATCTAACCGTTCTTTCTGTTGAGAATAGAATTAATTATTTGAAATCTCAAAAGAAAACGAAAGAAGTTATTACGCTTGAAGATTCTTTGAAACTTATGCAAAAGCAAATCGCTTATCAACAAGCTCTTTTACAGGTGTACAGAGAAGAAGAAGCCATGATTTTGGCCAATAAACTAATTGGTGGCGCCGATAATGGTGTCGATATAGCAGCGCTAAAAGCCAATGCCGATTTTTATCGCATTCGCCTTACCGATCTTAAAACCAAGCAACTCGATATTTCCTATAAAGTGGCTGATATGCAGCTTACTGTAAATCGTTTAAATCAGCAATTAAGTGAGCTTAATGCCAAAAGAAATCAACCTACAGGCGAAATTGTTGTGCGTGTTCATGTTACATCTGCCGGGCAAGCTTCTTTCAATGTGAAATATAATGTTGCCAATGCCGGTTGGACTGCAATGTACGATATTCGGGCCATCGATGTCAACAATCCGGTTTCTTTGAATTTTAAGGCAGGTGTTTACCAGAATACTGGTGAGAATTGGGATAATGTAAAACTCACTCTCAGCACAGCCAATCCAAATCAAAGCAATGCCAAACCAATTCTGAGTCCTTGGTATCTGTATTATAACAATTACTATAACACGGTTAATGCAGGTTCAAGGAATAAAGCCAGTGCTGTTGCTCCTACAGTAGCAATGGATAATGAAGAAGTTCTTGCTTATGAAACTGAAAAAGATTTTGGAAGCGCAGTCGAATATACTACTGTTGTTGAATACCCGATTAATTTTGAGTACACAATTGATCTTCCTTACGATGTAAATTCCAATGGTAAGGTGCGCATTGTTGAAGTTCAGAAATACGAACTCGATGCTACTTATGAATATTTTGCAGTGCCAAAAGTAGATCCTGATGCATTCTTGCTGGCACGTGTTACCGGTTGGGAAAAGTTTAATCTGCTGCCAGGAGAATCAAATATCTTTTTCATGGGAACTTATGTTGGTAAATCATACATCAATCCGCTTTCAGCAATGGATACCCTCGATGTATCACTGGGTAGAGACAAAGCAATTAGCCTAAAGCGCGAGATGATTAAAGACTTTACCAGCGATCAATTTATTGGCACAAACCGTCGCATTACCAAAGGGTGGGAGATGACCATCAAAAACAATAAATCTAAAGAAATAGAAATTGTTATTGAAGATCAGTTCCCGATCTCAAGCAATAAAGAAATTGTAATAGAACATGTAGAAGACAGCGAAGGCATTGTAAACGAAACCATCGGAAAAGTAAGCTGGCGTTTCAAACTCAAGCCTTACGAAAGCAAAAAAATAGTCATTAAATACTCAGTAAAATTCCCTAAAGAACAAACTGTAATTGTGTACTAGGCAGTATATACCTAAATCTTTAGCCCCGAAGGATGATTTCTTTGGGGCTTTTTTATTGCGAAGCCATCACGCACTCGTCCGGCGAAAAGCCGGTAAGGGTGTCGTTGGCGAAGCAAATGTTCTGACAGGTTATTACCTTGCGATATTACATCATCCAAAGGCTGGCAAAACCATGGAGGTTTTGCTGCGGTTTTGCACAAATCAAACCTCCAGGGTTTGAGGGTGGCAAAAACGTGAAATCAACGCGATAGGTAATCTATTTTTACCATTTCTAAATTCTATCATGCTATTG
>JAFGWG010000189.1 GCA_016937255.1 Bacteroidales bacterium | reverse complement strand
TTGTTTTAAAATTCATGTTACTTTGATTTTCAATATTACACATTTTGTTTGGTTCTACCAAAATTCAAATAAAAATCTCTAGTAAAATATCTGAATTGATCAGAATACTTGCCATCCGCATTATAAATCATCAAAGAATTACATTTCAATCCTATTTGCTCATTTGCTGAATAATGCTGAATAGTTCTTATTGGTTTTTCGTCTTTGTAATTTCGTATCAGCATTTGACTATGAAGATGCAGACCTTCAATCGACATAAGTTTTTCCATTTCCTCGCCTGAATCATAAGGCAAAATCACATCAAAATGGCCATTTCTAGATAATAATTTCGAAACCGCTTTGGCAAGCTCTTCAAAAGTCAAACTTTCATCATGTCGGGCAAGATTTCGTTTAATATCTTCAGATTTTAACGAGTTTTTGAAGTACGGTGGATTGCATATAATTTTATCAAATTTCTTCTCTGTATTCTTTAAAAATTCCTGCAAAGAAATATGCTTTACGCTTAATCTGTCTGACCAATTTGACCACTGAAAATTGCTATCAGCTTCACTCACTGCCGCCTCGTCAATATCTATAGCGAAAATTTCTCCATTCGTTTTCTGCGCTATCATCAGCGAAAGAATTCCGCAGCCACAACCAATATCTAGAGCGTTTTCACAATCCGTTTGCGCACTAAACGCAGCCAAAATAACAGCATCCATACCAATCTTCATTGCCGAGGCTTTATCGGTAAGTGAAAACTGCTTAAACTTAAAAATTCTGTTGGAATCAGAACTCATCGAGCATACCCTCCGGCAATTCGAGATAAAGTTCTTTAGCAGAGTGATTGATTTCGGTAATAAATTCAGAAATAACTGGCAGAAGAATTTCGGTCCCATCACGATTAAGCACAAAAAGATTCTGCTGCTTAAAAATTACATCTTCCAAAACTCCTAATTCCCCTAAATTAATATCAATAAATGTATAGGAAATTAACGTGCGCTCATCAAACACCTCTGGGATAGTGCTTTTATCTTTCGGATTAATAAAAACTTTGCATGAAACGAAACGTTTTACCAGACCGATCTTATCGTAATCAAGAAAAGAAATCAGGAATGCTCCCGAATTGAGCATTTTAATACTGTTAATATAAAAAGGAAGTGCTATTCCTTCATATTCGAGAAATAGCACTTCTTCTTTTATTACAATTTCACTAAGGTCGGGCTCACATACAATATGCAATTCGCCTTCTATACCATGGGTTTTAACCACTTTACCAAAATAGTGCAAAGCATCCATGGTTAGGAAAAAGAATTAATCTTCTTTTTTCTCCTCTGTATTGTCTTCTTCTTTAGGCTCTTCTTCAGCTGGAGCTTCTTCTTTTGCCTCTTCTTTAACTTCTTCCACAACTTCTTCTTTCACTTCGGCAACAGGCTCTTCTTTAGCTTCTTCAACTGGAGCTTCTTCTTTCACTTCGGCAACAGGCTCTTCTTTAACCTCTACTACAGGAGCTTCGTCTACAGGTGCTTCGTCTACAGGAGCTGTTTCTTCTACAGCTTCTTCCTCACCTTTAATTTCAGCTTTCAATTTAGCAGCAATGATTTTGTCGCGATCCTCACGAACTTTTTTCTCAGCTTCAAGACGATTTTTCAAATCATCTTTAGTTTCATTTTCAAAACTCAGACGATCTTTTTCGATACCGGCTTGTTTTTCACTTAGCCATTTCTCGAATTTGGCATCGGCTTGTTCCTGAGTTATTGCGCCTTTGTTAACACCTATCTGAAGGTGGTTTTTAAACAAAACACCTTTGTAGGATAAAATTGCTCTGGCTGTATCAGAGGATTGTGCACCTGTGCTAACCCAATACAGGGCTCTATCGAAATTGAGCTCTATGGTTGCGGGTCTGGTAAGAGGATTGTAAATGCCAAGCTTTTCAATAAACTTCCCATCTCGTGGTGCACGACTGTCTGCTACTACCAAATGATAAAAAGGAGCTGCCTTTTTACCACGTCTTTGTAATCTAATTTTTGTTGGCATACAATGCTTGTTTTTAATGAGGTGCAAATGTCCGAATATTTTTTGACTTGTCAAAGAAATTGTATAAGAATTTCATACAAAGATCATTAAATACACTAAAATTAATTTGTCATCTAATATATTTCATCAGATAAAGTAAATCTCACTCGTATTTCAGAACTATTAATACTGAACTGAGTTTCATTCTGAAGCTGGTCATTTTTATATTCCTGCAGAATACTGCGAATATGAAAACAGACAAAAACACAGAAAAGAAATTGAATTTAAATCTGGAAAACCTTATCAAATAAACTACTATAAAAATGGAGAGCTCATCAATTCAGAAGATTTAATGCCTTATAACAGCTATTAAATTTTCAAATTAGCATATTGATCAATTAGTACAACTCTCACGCAGTAGGTGTGAGCAGCACATTAATCCGCCTGCACATCCATCTTCGTTTCAATAATTCTCTGATACCTGAGTAATTCTTTAAAAGAATAGCATTGTTCTGCCTCTTTTAGAATTGAAGCTGCTTTTAAGAGGTCCCCATTTACTTCAGCCAATAAGGCCAGATTAAAAAGGGCGTATGATTTTACCATTAGATCATCACTTTTTTCTAGAGACCGCCATAATAATTCAGCCTGTTCCCATTCAGCATTTTTAGCATACTTAAAAGCCTCTTTAAATCTTTTATCCTTCCCTTTGCAAATCATTCGCATGGTTTTGAATGAACGAGGTGCAAAGCGAGATGCATAATTTCGTCCAAAAGATGATCCCCAAGAAACTACCGCATCACGTTTTTTAGTTAGATTCTCACGAGCCATTTTCTTCGTATTTCCTTCGGCTACATAAGTAAGACTTTCTCCCATTGTATATTCGTCAAACAATTCTTCTTGGCCAGGAATATATACTCTGAATGCAGCCTCAATATGAGAGTGCATAGTAGCCACAAACATAGTTGTAGAAGATTCTGTCATTTGATCGTATCCTTCGCGGGTTGTTTCATCAATTTCCTTATTAAAATCGGCTTTGAAATATTCAATAGATATAATGATATCGAGCCCAAGAGTGGAGCAAATCTGTTGCACATCTTCACTTGCAAGAGGCTCTGGCATTTCTTCTATGCCAACCAATGGCAAATCAGTCTGAAACATCACGCATTCATATGCATCATTCTTTTCAATTAAATTATATACTGCATGTATAGAAGCATTAGATCCATCGCGGGATTCCCCAAAATATAAGAAATCAGAATCAAGCTGAACGGCAGGAGTTTTATCATGGGTAATTCTATTAAGAAAGCCAATTTTCTTAACGTTCTCAGGAAAACTACGCAATGGAGGGAGTTCCTGCTCGATATAAATGGTTTTCACAGGATTACAAGCTGATAAGATAATCAGCAAAGAGAGGGAGAGAAATGAGAGTTTCCGCATGGTTTTCTGATTCAATGTTTTGTCAAATTTCGGCCTGCGACAATGCTCAGGGAGCTCAAAATTACAAAACTCTAGAGTAAACCGCCGTTTTTATAAATCTGAAGTTGTGCATCGTAAAATGGCTGAATCTTGACTGTTTTATCATTATTCAGATTACGAACTTCGCCACTTGTAAAATCTACACGAATTTTATGTCCATCCTCCAAACCAAGCTCTTCCATTTGCCCGGGTTCGTAAGTTAGAATTGGCATAGCTGCATTAATGGCATTGCGTTCATAAATAGCACCATAAGATTCGGCCACAATACAAGAAATTCCAAGAGCTTTGAAACAATCTACAGCCTGCTGACGAGAAGACCCTGCGCCAAAATTCTTGGTAGTAACAATAATATCGTTGGGTTGTGCTTTTTTGGCAAAATCTTCATAGCCCTGAAGATTATCAAAAGCATGCTGCCCCATTTCATTGATATCTGTAATGGTTAGATAGCGATTATGAAAAATCATATCGGTATCGATATCATCTTGTTTAATAAACCAAACTCGTCCTTCAGCAAGAATTGGTTTTTCAGAGACTTCACGTTTATTGGCAGCCTGAGCCAACATTTTACCCTGAGGAGTAAATACTGCAGGTTCCGCTGGAATATCATCAGGCGTTGTAATATATCCGGCAACAGCACTAGCAGCAACAATTGCTGGTGAGGCCAGATATACATAACCTTTACCTTGCTTTCCTGTAAAGTTTCTATTTCCGGTTGAAAGTGTCACTTCTTCAGGACCATTTTGACCAACTTGACCAGCAGCACATCCTGCACAGCCGGCATTGGATACTAATGCTCCGGCATTTTTGAATATCTCGATCAATCCCTCTTTCAAACAGATATTCCAAATATCATCGGTAGCGGGAACTATTTTCATCACAACACCAGGTGCAATTTTACGACCTTTTAATACAGAAGCAGCAATGCGCATATCTTCTAGTCGTCCATTGGTACAACTACCGATAAAAGCAGAATCGATCTTGGTTCCTTTTTTCGCCACAACAGTTTCATTATCATGTGGATGTCCAGGCAATGCAAGCATAGGCTGGAATTTTGAGATATCAACAGTAAATTCACCATCATATGAAGCATTTTCATCGGCGTACACAGGATCAAAACGTTTACCACTCAGTGCTTCAAGTTCATCAAGTGTTTGTTCTGACGGAGGAAACATCAAAATAATTGCACCCATTTCAGTTCCCATAGAAGAAATCGTAATACGCTCATCAAGACTTAGTTTATCAATAGCTTCGCCATACATTTCAACACTGTAACCAAGCATTTTATTGGCTCCAAAAATACCTAACAAATTCAGAACAATATCTTTACCACTTACGTTTTCTGGCTTTTTGCCTTCGAAAATAATTTTGGCTGATTTCGGTACTTTGAACCAAACAGATCCTTTTGCCCATGTAGCAGCAATATCCTGATCACCCATCCCCTGACCAAACGCACCAACTGCGCCCATAATATTGGCATGAGAATCTGTAGAAACGAATGTAGACCCGGGGTAAACGAGACCTTTTTCTATGGCAAGATGTGTTCCAATTCCGGAATCAATATCGTATACCTTAATATTATTATCGCGGGCATACATTCTGCAAAGATGTTGATTTGCCGCATATTTTTGATCAGAACCAGTTGGGTTGCAATCGAAAGTGAAACATGTTTTGGAAGGGTCATCGACAGATAAGCCATTATCCAAAAGGTTTTTCACCACATTAGCACCACCAAAATCGCGGGCAACACGAGCATCGATATGAACATCGACAATATCGCCGGGCTTAACAAATTCGTTTCCACTGTGAGAAGCCAGAATTTTTTCTACAATTGTTTGATTCATAGCAATTAACTATTTTACTGAATTTGATTTTCCAAAAATTTCTGCTTTTCTTTCATCACTTTAATTTCAACTTTAGCAGCGTCAATTTTATCGTGATATTCTTTCAACAGAATATCTGCATTTTTAGAAGAGCTAAAAAATCCGAGATTATTTTCCCAAAGAATTACATCTTGCTCAAGTTTCTTGATTTTTCCAGTTAATCTACGTAACTCATCGCGAAGTTCATTCTGCCCACCTTTACTATCCGCTAGATTTTCAATTCGTTCTTTAAAGCGCTTATTATCGCTCTCGAATCTTGAGATTTTAAGCTTTTCAAGTGTTTCATCAACCTTTTTGCGCCATTGTTGTTGAATTTCGTCTTTTTTCTCAAACGGTACACGACCAATTTCCACCCATTGACGTTGAAAATTGTTAATGGCATCCAGGTTTTGCTTTTTATCCTCCCCAAATTCAAATTTCGAGAATTCTTCAAGTAAAGCCTGTTTCTTCTCAAGATTTTCTGTTTCGTTTTTCGATAGATTTTTGAAATACTCATTTTTACGATCGAAAAAATAATCACAAGCAGACCTGAATCTTTTCCAGATAATATCTGATTTTGCACGAGCTACCGGTCCTATCTTTTTCCAATCAGCCTGCATACGTTTGAGTTCATTGGAAGTTTTATTCCATTCTGTACTCTCTTTTACAGCTTCTGCCTGCATGCAGATATTGAGTTTTTTATTATAATTGTCGTCATATTCCTGTTTAATCTCTGAGAAATAATCCTTACGGACGACAAAAAACGCATCGAGGATTCCCTTAAATTCAATCCAAATTTTATCATTCTTCTCTTTTGGAGCACGACCAATACTTCTCCATAACTGAAAAAGCTCATTAATTTCTTTGGTTTTTGCATTCCAATCTTTAATAGTATTTAATTCAGCTGAAGCCAACATTTTCGCTTTCTCTACCAATGCAATCTTGGCTTCGAGATTCGCTTCCTGCTTTTTCTTCATATCTTCATAATAGCCAATGCGAGATTCTCTGATTTTCTCGCTTGCAGCTTTGAAGCGTTCCCAAAGCTCATCGCTCTGCTCTTGTGGCACAGGTCCAGTTTCCTTCCACTGACGATGCAAATCCTGCAATTTTTTAAAGCTATCGTGTGGAGATTTATCCAAAATTAATGCTTCCGCTTTTTCACAGAGCTGCACTTTAATCTCCATATTTTTCTTTTTATCGAGATCGCGCAGTTCGTGGTACATATTTACTTTTTCAAGAAATAAGCCAACATAATGATTGTAGTTCAACCACAATTCATTGTTTTTATCTTTTGGCACCATGCCAATTTCACGCCATTTTTCTTGAATATTTTTAAACTCATCAAAAGTCTTCTTCAAAGGTTCTTCCGACTCAAGCAAATTCTTTAGATCCTCAAGTAATGCAGTTTTACTATTAAAATTATGCTCCTTCTCTTCCTCGAGATGGTTAAAGAATTCTTTTCTTTTTTCCTTGAAAAGATTCCAAACCGCATCGAATTCAGCTTCTTTTTTATCAATTTGATTGACGCTATCCTGACTAATTTCTTCGTCTTGCTCTTTATCCTCAATTTTACTACGCTCTTCTAAAACAAGTCGACCATGCAATTCGTGCAATTTCAAAACGGCTGGGCGAATTTTCTGAATATCCTCTTCCTCCTGCAACAACCTAACTGCTTCATCTTTAAGCTGATCAAGGCTGAAAGACTCATAAGCTTCAGTATCGATGGCATGAGATTCTTCTACAACATCATCATCATCATCACTATCATCTACATCATCCTCCAATGAATATGTATTTTCATCAGAAACAGAGATTTTATTATCTTCTTTTGATTCTAAAACAGCCTTAGTATCCTCTACTTTCACATCTTTCTTTACTTTAGATCTCGGTTTCTCATCGCCCTTAGGGTTCGGTTCTTTCTTAGCTTTGGTTTTGGGTTTTTCCTTCAGTTCAGCAACAGGTTCTTCCTTCACTTCTGATACAGGTTCTTCCTTCACCTCGGCTACAGGTGTTTCCACAACTTCAGCATTAAGTTCCTTTGTTTCTTCAACAACAGGATTTTCCTTTAGTGCATCAGTTTTGTCGTCTACCTCAGCAGTTTTTTCAATATCCGGTTCAATTTCTTGCATATCACCGGTGGGGGTCACTTCGTCATTTACATTAGAATTTTCATTCTTTGAAGTTACCTGGAAGTTTTCTTCAACCGCGTTTTCTTTAGGGTCTTTAACTTCCGGAGTAGTTTGATCTTTCTTTTCTTCCATTATCGTTTTGTTACTATTCAAAAATAGGGACTGCAAAAATAATAAAGTAGGCCATATAAGCAAATTAATTAATAGCTTTTTGATTAAAAAGCATATAGCCTAAATAAAACGAGAAAAGCCATGGGTCGTCGTATTGATCATAATAGCTCAGAGAAAACAATACAGGACCCAAAGGACTATGAAAAACGAGTGATGATGATGCGATATAATACCTTTGCGATAGTTCGGGCCCATATTCAGGATAAATACCACTTGGACCACTTTTTATTTCCTGATAAGGCTGAAAAATATAGCCTTCCACTCTAAAATCGAAATTTTCGCGAAATTGAAAAATAGTTTTCAATCCTGAACCAGCATAGGCATGTGCTCTGAACTGAGGCATAAACAAAGCGCGCATTTCGGGAACAGGATTAAATCCGTGCGTAAATAACATAGAGGCGGTATAATTACCAAAAAAGTCCTCATTGCTCCAATAAATATCGTTATACCAGCCAAACTTAAAGCGGCCAACTCTCTTAAAATAATTCTCGTAAATGAACGTAGCATAAAAGAAACGATGTTTTGCCTCATATATCTCACTAATAATAGAAGTACTTCCCGGCTGAGTATTTTCATTGCCTTCAACATAAGCGGCCTTAATATTGAGCAAAGTTCCACTATTGGCAAATTGTTTTTTATTCAACGTATTTCTTTCCCACTGAATAAATGGGCTTAATGCCCTGAAATACGTACGATCTGGGAGATCTGTACGAGAAAAATAATTGTTTTGAAAATACTCATCATTAAAAATCAATGCAGTAGCACCGAAGCTAATTTTACCCTTATTACGTGCTGGGATTATCATCCCAAGATCCCAATGATAGTCGTTTTCAATAAGATAACTAGGATTTTTATCTTCAAAAAATCGCGTCGAAGTCTTGAAAAAGTCCCACTGATTGTAAATAATTCTACCAAACAAAGCATAATGATGTTTGCCCGGAAAATCTAATCTGCCCGCCACTTTACCCGAACTGTAGAAACGTCCGATATACGTATTTGCAGTAAGTGTTAAAGCCCTCTTATTGAGATATAAATATTCAATTTCAGCAAACGCTTCATTCATAGGATTTGAAGAAACAACACCTCCAAAACGAAGTACAAAATTGCTTTCCTTTTTCACATTTAAGTTCAAAGAATAATAGCCCGTAGAATCATTAAAAACAGATAGAGGATACATACTGCGGATTTTATCATCGGCCATAAGCTGATAATAACTTCTTTTCACAAGCTCTTTGTCCTTTAGAGAATCTTTTCTATTATAGTAAGAAACCACATAATCTTTCTGATTTTTCTCCAGTCCTTCAACCTGAACATCATTAAAAATTAGTGGTGATTTTCTCACATTAAAAGCATTTCTTCTTAACTGAACTTCTTCAGGACTAACGCTATCAGTTACAAACATTCTTATTTCAGGAATCTTTTCCATTGCAGCCTTATAACCAAGATCAATAAACAAAGAAGCCTTACTAAAATCAATAATATTAGTTGCTGGCAGAATGGGTTCAATTAAGACGCTGGAATTGCACGGCAAACTATAATCTGTTTCCGCCATAAATATGCTTTCCAGCTGCGACATAAGATTATCGGGATCGGGAGTTGTATTTCCACTCACAACCTTTACTCCAATTATAATATCGGGATCGAAATCATTCAGGGCAATATCGGCCGGAAAATTATTGTACATACCGCCATCCATATACATATTTCCATTAATAATTATGGGCTTAAAATATAAAGGATATGTCATACTTGCCCGAACCGATTGCACAAGATTTCCACTACGAAAAACATCTGCTCTGCTTTGGGTAATATTAGAACCAACACATCGAAAGGGAACAAAAAGTGAATCAAAATTACCTTTGCATAGTGCATTAGATTGAGAGAAAATATCCATAAACATAAAATCCATCTGTGAAGATGAAACCAAGTTAGTTGGCACATTAAACTCCCAGATACTGTCTATATTAAAACGGAAACTTGCCCAAGATGCATCTGCTTCAGGTTTTTTGAAATAGTACACATATTTCTCATCCACCACCCCAGAGGCCAGTCGGTTAAAATCATCGGAAATAACGAGTTGTTCCATTTGCTCAATAGTCCAACCACTGGCATAAAGTCCGCCAATTATTGCCCCAATTGATGTCCCAGCAATATAATCAATTGGAATATGGTTTTCTTCCAACGCTTTTAATACGCCGATATGAGCTGTTCCTTTTGAGCCACCTCCACTCAATACCACCGCTACTTTCTGTGCAGAGGCAGAAAATGATAAAAACAAGCTAAGGGTAAATATGAATAGAGTAGATTTCATTCTAATTAATAGACAACCCGCAATAACTACGGTTGCATCTTATCAGATATTATCAAGTGCAGTTTTTAGATCAGCCATAATATCATCGATATTCTCAATACCTACAGAAAGGCGAACAAGACCATCGGTAATAAATGCAGCTTTTTTTGATTCTGCAGAAACAGCTGAGTGAGTCATCGAAGCAGGATGCTGAATTAAGCTCTCTACTCCACCAAGCGATACGGCCAATAAAATAAGATGTACACTATTCATCAGTTTTACACCGGCATCGTATCCACCTTTAAGCTCAAAAGAAATCATAGAACCAGGACCATACATCTGTTCTTTTGCCAGATCATACTGTGGATGTGATTTCAATCCAGGGTATTTAACCCATTCAACTTTTGGATGTGACTCGAGGAATTCAGCAACTTTAATAGCATTTTCCTGTGCTCTTTCAACACGCAAAGCAAGTGTTTTTGCACCGCGAATAACCATATATGCCTGATGCGGATCCATGTTGAATCCAAATCCGACCATAATACCACGAAGCTTTTTGTACAAGTCTTCGTCTTTTGCAATTAAAGCACCACCTACGATATCGGCATGACCATTAATATATTTGGTTAAAGAATGTAGAGCGACGTCAGCACCTAAGTCGAGTGGACGTTGAATTACTGGGCTACAGAAAGTATTATCCACAACAACGATAATTCCATGCTGATGAGCAAGATCTGAAGCAGCTTTAATATCAGTAATGCTAATAGTTGGATTAGCAGGTGTTTCCAAATATAAAAGTTTTGTATTGGGACGAATATTTTCGCGAATCAAATCGAGATTACTGGTATCAATATAGGTGCTTTCGACACCAAAACGAGACATATGATTTTCCATAATCACACGACTGGGTCCATAAACAGCGCTTGAGCTGATTACATGATCGCCCTGATTCAAAAGTGCGAGATACACAGTAGAAACAGCAGCCATACCTGAGCTTAACGCAATACCACCAATACCATTTTCCATGGCTGCCAATTTGTCTTCAAGTGCACCAATGGTAGGATTGGCTATACGGGTGTATATAAAACCTTTTTCTTTTCCTGCGAAAAGATTCGCACCATGCTCAGCATTACGAAAAGAAAATGTTGATGTTTGATAAATGGGAACTACGGCACTTCCAAAAGCGTCTTCAAAATCTCCAGCATGTACTAGTTTTGTCTCCATGCCTAAATTGCTATGATCTTTCATCTCAAAAATAAGTTTAGTTAAAATATTGAGTCGCAAAAGTAGTGATTTTTAGCGAGGTAAGCTAGATTTCTGCTAAAGAATATAATATAGATAGATATTTATTAACTAAGCAAAGGACACATTAAGTATAATTTTATAGCATGCCTCGCTTGACGATGGAAAGCAGCAGAATCATCATTCAAACGTCCATTCAAACGAAGTGGAAATGGGCTTAGAATCGTTGATTCTGC
>JAFGWG010000188.1 GCA_016937255.1 Bacteroidales bacterium | reverse complement strand
TAATTTCAAAGATATTTCTACTCGAATTATTAACCAAAATGTTTTAATAAAAAAAGAGGCTATCCCTTTTGAGACAGCCTCTTTTTTGTTGATTCTATCTGAGTTGAAAAGATTACTATGGTGCTCTTGTGTTAAGGGTTTTTTGACTAGCTAGCTTTTCATCGTCCCGACCAAAGGAGGGTCATGGAAAGCATGAGAGCTTATACATATATAGTTTACTAGCAATCACAAATCTCAATGATATGTTTAATTGATTCTATGCCATTTTACCTCAAAAAAAAAGACTGTATCGAGGGATTGGATACAGCCTTTTTCGTGTGATTATGTGTGTGTGGTTTTTATTCAATAAAAAACTTCTCTGTGTGAGAGGCATCTTTTGATGTAATGGTCAATGTGTAGATTCCTTTATTCAGCTCTGCTACAGGAATAACAAATTCTGAATTGCTGGCTTCAGCTTTTAAGTTGCTGTTGTATACGCTGCGACCTTGAATATCTGTTACATTGATATTGTATCCATATCCAATTATACTGGTGAACTGAACAGCAACAAAACCATTAGCACAATCATTATAAACGATAGCATCAAAATCAAAGGCATCATTGCAATTTGCAGGTACCGTTTTCAATATCATTGTTTCACCATTAAAATCGGTTTGAGAAAGACGATAGTAAACTACTTGAGGAAAAATCTTATCAAAAACCCTATAGCCTTGAATGCTATTTGAATTTGCAGCTCCCGGGATGCGATAAATCTCTTCAAAATTCACACCGTCAAAAGATCTTTCAACCGTAAAATAGTCGTTATTGATTTCGGATGCTGTAGCCCAATAAAGTGAGGTTTGATCACTTGCACAAGCAGCTCTGAAATTAATGAGTGTTACAGGTAATGTGCTTACGTTTTCAGACCATGGGTAAGTAACCAATACATTTGATGGTGCAGATGAACCTCCAACTCCAACGCCATCATCTGTTGCTGAAATTATGTTTTGTAAACCATTGGCATCTGAGCATGTTGGGTCTATATCTGCCTGATAACAGAATGAAAAAGGCATACATGTATAATTAAAGAAGCTTGGGTTAAAATTAATACCGTCACCCCATGGATTACCGCCACTGTATGTGAAACTCCAATTAATCTCGTGTGTTCCGCCATTATATGTTCCAGCCCAATCGCCTGTAAGATCGTAGAATCCATTATTTAATCCATTTGGTGTAATATTGGAAATGTTGGTCCAACAACTTCCCAGCAAAATATCATAATACATGAGCCATTCACCACCTGTGTTCATAAGATATATATTTTCACAAACGGTATATGTCCCACCAAGACTTGCATCATAAGTAGCTGGTGCATTTGCGCCATTCCATGTAGTGTATATTCCCTGGTTTGCATCACCTGTTCCAAAGCCTGCACCACAGTTGTTTACATTGTCGAGGAGAATTCCTGAAGCAAAACAATCTACTGTGATATCCCAGTTTAATGTGCTTCCGGCTCCTTGTGCATCAATAATAATATAATATGTTCCTGCAGCGGGAACGCTAAATTCCATGCTGTTTAAACCGGTTCCAAAAGTTCCTGTGCTTAAATCAAGCTGGCTTGAAGCAGTGCATGTACCGGCAACGCAAGCTCCAGCGTTAGCAATAACTTCAAGATATGAGGTTCCTGTGCCACTGGCATTGTCGATTGTGATTCTTATAAATCCGGCAGAAGCAGTAGTAACTGAATAGAAATAGTCTTCACCATTAGTGGTAATCGGAAACCCAAGACCATCAAGATGACAGCCCCAGCTATTCGCATCATTACCGGCTCCAACATTAGATTGCCCGGCCAATGTAGCCCCACATGCAATTGGTGTTGGATTGCTACAATTGCTTGCTGCAGCGGAGGATTCAAAAACACAAATGGTGAATGAATCGTCAAATGGAGGGGCATCAAAATAATTATAAATACGTACATAATATGCATTGCCAATCGTTAATCCGCCAAAGATTAATGTTTCTGTTCCTCCGGAGAAAGTATTGTCTTCGCATTGCAATGAAGTTAATCCGCCACAAGCACCAGAAAGAAGTTCAACTACGGCATCCATATCCGCACCACCGCTTACCTGAATAGCCATTGTTGCAGCTGTTGCATTAAATGTGTACCATACGTCATTGCCTGAACCACCGCATGCGGATACAGGAACTGATTGTGTAGCATAATTGAGAGTGCCTGCTGTTGGTGTGCAAACGCCAAGTGCGCCAGGTACAATAGAAATTGCTGTAGCGCATTCATCATTTGCAGGTGGAGTGCCACAATATATATGAATGTCGTCAACATATGGTGCTCGGACATTAGCGTTTGGACTCCCGCTTGCACGTAAACGTACCAATACGTTGTTGAATGCTGAATAAGCTGAAAGATCTATTGAGGAAATAATGAACCATGTACTCGCTGCTGTAACGCCTACTGTGCCCTCATTACTCCATGTTGCACCTCCGTTTGTACTAACTTCAATGGTGATGTTTGCACGGCTTAATGCTGTTCCAGTTGCACCACCATTTCTCAATTTGAACGTAAGATATGGTGTTGAACCACAAGTGGTAAAATCCATTGAAGGAGATGTAATGGAGCCAGCAGCTGCATTATATAGTCTAACAATATCGCCTTGGCTTGCATCGCCAGTTATTTGAGCAGCGTTACTATATGTCCATGTCCCAAACGAAGCAATTAAACCTGTATGAACTGGTGTAAATGGCTGGGCAAAAATATTTTGAGTAAACAGCATAAAGAATATAGCTGTTCCTGTAAGTAGTATATTTTTTCTCATAATCCCTCTTTTTAATTCGTTAATACAACAGTTGCTTCCTGATATCTTCCGTGAAGTTTTTTATCATCTGAAGTAATACAGGCATCGTTCTTCCTGACAATTACGCCCGGTTCTTCAATGTTTTCAAGCGCAGGGGCACTAAGAAAGGGCTTTTTTATTTCAGTATTGTCAGTATTAGTACTTGGTTTTTTCGAGTAGATTACGGTAATTTTACCGTTGTCAACTACTTCTTGAGCTTTTATTTGAGTTGTAAAACCTATAAACAACACACCCATCAACATAATCACTAAACTTCTCATGGTCGTACAATTTTTAATTAACACACTTAAATTACAAAAAAACAGCTTGAATGTCAAGCGCTTGATTATATGAGCATTATTTGTGCCAAAAGTTTAATTTCGGTATTTTCATGCTTGAAATATCTGTAAGTATCAGAAAATCAGCCGTTAAGTAATATGCAACCCCTGTAAAATGAATGATTAACGCAAGTATTAAATAGATAATTAACAAATAAATAACAAAATAATACCTGAAAATAGATTAGACAACTAGGTATAAATACGCTTTTATGAAGGCAATTGATGTATTATCTTGCACTTACAATTTTTGATTAACACATTTTATCGCAAAAGTATTCCTAAGGTAAGCATTGCATTTATGCTCACAGGGTGTGAAACAAATCGCTGGCTACCGATTGCCATTTCAGGGAGTGTTGCCTGATTTCTAAGTCTTTCGTCAGAACTTAAATATAAGATAGGTCCTCCGCCTAAGCCAGCAGAATATGTAATCATTACTGCCGGCGCTATCATTTGATGGTATCCAAAAACGAAGTGTATAGTTGGGATGATGGCATTTATTTTTTTGGTTTGCTCGTAAGTGGTATAAAAAGATGTATCTGAATGATACATTATATTATCCTTAAAATGAAGATAATTTATTGAAAGCATAAACCCATAGAAAGCTCCCTGCATTTTAGGTCGCACAGACAATCCACTTATGCGCATGGGTTCAGAGAATATACTTTTCCACAATATATTGGTGTGAAATCCCCAAGCATTTTTTTCAATGGGCATGAGCAACTTGCCGATATATCCTGCTTGATATTCTAATGTTTGATTTTTTCCAATAAGATGCTCATATCCAAGATAGAAATGATTAAACGGGGCACCAATAGGAGAAAAGGCGATTTTTTGTTTCCGCTTACTCGACTTTTTCAATTTTGTAACAATGTCGGGGTAGTCGTCGAAAAAGTATATTACTTCTCCATTCGAGTAAATGGCTTTTTGCAGTTCAGACGTATGAATTCGGGATACTTTATCTGTGTCTTCTTCCAGAATTATGCTTACAATATTGCTTTTTATGCTTTGAATTTTACCTGTGAAACTCTCTTCATACCAAGACACAAGAGTATCCTGAGCAAAAATAAGCTTTGTTGTACATAAGAGAATGACAATAATAATAGTGCGGAGCATGGTTTACATTTTCGCCTTGCGGGCTTTAAGTGTGTTTAGCAACAATCCGGCGATAGTCATTAATCCAACTCCTCCGGGTACGGGGGTAATATAAGAGGCTTTTTTGCTTACTTCCTCAAAATCTACATCGCCAATGAGTCGAAAACCGCTCTTTTTTGAAGCATCTTCAATGCGGTGAATTCCAACATCTACAACAATGGCTCCGTCTTTAACCATGTCGGCTGTTACGAAATGAGGTTTTCCAACTGCAGCAATCAGAATATCTGCCTGAGCTGCAATTTCTTTTATGTTTTCTGTGCGACTGTGGCAAAGAGTTACTGTTGCATTTCCCGGTTTGCTATTTCTCGACATGAGTATGCTCATTGGTGTGCCTACTATGTGACTTCTGCCTAAAACAACACAGTTCTTGCCAGCCGTATCAATATCATAACGCTTTAATAATTCCATGATTCCATAAGGCGTAGCAGGTAAGTAAGTGTCTTCTCCTAAAACCATTTTTCCAATGTTTTCAGGGTGAAAACCGTCAACATCTTTAGTTGGGTCAATAAGTTTGATTACTTTGTCATCATTGAGATGTTTAGGAAGAGGTAGTTGTACAATAAATCCATCAACTTCATCGTCTTTATTCAGAAAATCGATGGTTTTTAGTAGTTCTTCTTCTGTAGTATTTTCGGGCAAGCGGTAAGCAGTTGATATAATTCCAACCGACTGGCAGTTTTTTTCTTTGCTTGCAACATAAGTTTGGCTTGCAGGATCTTCACCTACCAAAATAGCCGCCAAATGTGGAGGTCTGATATCGTTATCGATCATAGCAGCTACTTCTGCCTTAATTTCTTCTTTAATTTGGGCTGATATCTCTTTCCCGTCGAGTAATTTCATGGTATGAATTTTTGATTAGCGTCTTGCTTGTTTCAAGTTGCGCATGGCATTACGTCCACCTCCACTTGAAATCATTTTCATCATTTTGCGCATGTCGTCAAATTGCTTCATTAGTTTATTTACATCCTGAATGGTGCTTCCACTTCCTGCTGCAATTCTTTTTCGGCGCGAACCGTTCATCAGAGAAGGATCATCTCGCTCAGCCGGAGTCATGGAATGAATAATGGCTTCAATTCCCTTAAAGGCATCATCATCAATTTCAACATCTTTCATTGCTTTACCCATGCCCGGAATCATGCCCATCAAATCTTTGACATTTCCCATTTTCTTTACTTGCTGAATCTGCTTCAGGAAATCATCGAAAGTAAACTGATTTTTGGCTAGTTTTTTCTGTAATTTGCGAGCTTCTACCTCGTCGTATTGTTCTTGTGCTTTTTCTACAAGTGAAACAATATCACCCATGCCGAGAATACGATCGGCCATACGAGAAGGGTGAAAAACATCAATGGCATCAATTTTTTCACCAATACCCACAAATTTGATGGGTTTATTGACAATGGTTTTAATAGAAAGCGCAGCTCCACCACGTGTATCACCATCGAGTTTGGTAAGTACAACGCCGTCGAAATCAAGTATATCGTTAAAAGCTTTGGCTGTATTAACTGCATCTTGACCCGTCATAGCATCAACAACAAATAATGTCTCTGCAGGATTCACAGCCTTGTGTATGCGGCTGATTTCATCCATCATTTCTTGATCAACAGCTAAACGGCCGGCAGTATCAATAATTACCGTATTGATGCCATAGTTTTTGGCGTGGGCTACTGCGTTTTTTGAAATCTTTACAGGATCTTGGTTACCTTCTTCAGAATATACTTCTATTTCTATCTGCTCTCCTAGAACTTTCAATTGATTAATCGCAGCAGGGCGATACACATCGCAAGCAACGAGAAGTACCTGGCGACCTTTTTTGCTTTTTAAGAAACTAGCTAGTTTGGCTGAAAAAGTTGTTTTACCTGAACCTTGCAAACCCGACATAAGAATAATTGACGGATTGGGCTTGAGGTTGATGTCTTGGCTTACACCACCCATGAGTTCGGCTAGTTCGTCGTGAACAATTTTGGTCATCATTTGACCAGGGGAGACGGCCTTTAGCACATCTTGTCCCATAGCCTTTTCCTTTACAGAATCGGTAAAGTCTTTGGCTATCTTATAGTTAACATCCGCATTGAGTAACGCTTTGCGAATTTCTTTTACAGTTTCTGAAATGTTGATTTCGGTAATTCTACCTTGACCTTTTAGCCTTTTAAAGGCACCTTCCAATTTGTCACTTAATCCTTCAAACATCTTTTCTGAATTATTTTATGCAAAAATACGAAAAAGTGATGATTTATGATTGATGAGTTTCGATTTAGGCTCACTATAGTCTGGGAATTTTTTTCTTTTTTACACAGATTACACAAATGAAACAGATTTTTTTTGTCTCCAATTTTATCGATATCCCTCCAATTTTCACAGAAAGAAATAGTCTTCATCAAAGATAAAGCCTGATTCTTGGCGTTTGAATGATGCCGCTACTAGTGGCATTATTAAAAATATCTGTGTAAATTCACTATAATTTGTGAAAATCTGAGTAATCTGTGTTCAAAAACAATCGAAAGACAATTTTAATCCTGTTTTTAAGCGATTTTGAAATTTTTATCCAGAAAAGAATGATTTAAGATCTATATCAGAGTTTAAGTATTTATGTCATTTATCATAGTCATTCCTGTATTTACCGGCATAAGGTTTTGTACCTTTGAGTTCAATTAAAAAAATACAAGATGAAATATATATTTGTTTTTTCGATATTAATTGCTGCAACTCTGTCACTGAGTGCGCAAAATGGAAATTTCCATCAGTTTAAGGTAAAAACTCTTGAAGGTGAAGATTTTGATATGGCTTCATTAAAGGGTAAAAAAGTAATGGTGGTGAATGTAGCCAGCAAATGTGGCCTTACTCCTCAATATGAAGAATTGCAAGAGTTATATGAAAAGTATAAGGATCAGAATTTTGTCATTATTGGCTTTCCGGCAAATAATTTTCTAAATCAGGAGCCCGGCAGCCCGGCAGAGATACGTGAGTTTTGTACAGCAAATTATGGAGTTAGTTTTCCCATTATGGAGAAGATCAGCGTAAAAGGGAAGGACATTCATCCTGTGTATCAATGGCTAACCCAAAAAGATGAAAATGGAGTAATGGATGCGCCAATAAAATGGAATTTTCAGAAATTTCTCATCGATGAAGAAGGAAATCTCATAAAAATGATTCCTCCAAAAGAGTCGGTATTGAGCGATGAGGTTTTTGAGTGGATTGAAGAATAATCAGAGTGAGAAAGTTCGTGCAGACACCTCTTCGTCCGACGAAGGAGGTCAAGAGATCGTCTGCAGCAACGATCTGCGAAGCAAGAAATGTCGAAGACGTTTCGCAGCTTATCAGCTTAAATTTAATAATCTGAGTAATTTGTGTCAATCTGCGGACGAAAAATTATCATCGTACCAAAGTTACATTCCCCCGCTTCACCACCGTTTCCCCATTCAGTAAAACCGCCTCCACATAATACGCATAAACTCCTACCGGAGCATCTTCTCCGTGGTATGTGCCATCCCATCCACACTCTTCCAGTGTCATGCTGAGCCCTGTCGAAGTGCGACACTGGAAGATCTCTTCGCCCCAGCGATTAAATACCCTAAAGTTTTTCAGTTCCTTAATATAAGTACTTCGCACATACAGCACATCATTTTGTCCGTCGCCATTGGGGGAGAAAATATTAGGAACAAAAACCGGGTTTTCGCAATCAATCACCTCCACGGTTACCGTATCGAAATGCTCCTGGACATATTCATCAACCACATAAAGTGCATACACGGTGGTTTGCTGCGGGCTTACTGTTGGTCGCGGCAAACTATCGTTGCTCAGACTTGTACTATCGCCACTTACCACACTCCATTTAAAGGTTCGTGCCGTGTTTTCATCCCAACCCAGCGTGGTTTCTTCGCCTTTGCACAGTTCTCGGTTTTCGCCTGCCTCGGCTTCGTAGTAAAAACCGGTGCAGTCGTAAAGAGAAACCATGTCTATGAAAATGCCACTTTCATTTTGAGCACAAGGTGGGTAAGTACAAGAATCTGGTGGATATAAATGATCGAAAGAATACGGTTTTTGTGCTTCAAAAGTTCCAAATGTAATGTATTTCTCCCCGCCTGATGCGGTGTATTTACCTGTAAATAAAACCCAGTTTGTCGTATCTTTAAAAAACTTTCCAAAATGAATTACAAGCTGAGGAATACTGTCTATTGTTGAAAAAGGGGTATAATAGTTTGTGTTACTAAAAAATACACCTATCTGGTCAATTAAAAGATCAAATTGCTCCGCTTGATTTAAATAGAAGCTCAGACAATATGTTTTATTTGCCATAAGTGGCTGAGATAACTCGCCAATTATTGATTCTTCTTGTCTCGTAGTATCATAGGCTTCATAATAATTGATTGTTGCTAAAAAATAATACCCATTGCCTTCTTTTGGAACTTGATGCCCTCTAAAGTTGTTTGGAATACAGCAAGTGTATGGCCACCAAGGGAAATAACAGTTACTATGAATATGGTAATAGTCAGGGCTTCCTGAATTAGGCGAAGCCCAGTATTTTGGAAAAAAGTCAGACGAATCACAATACGGAGAAAAAAGTGGATTGTAGATATAATAGTGATCTTCTAATGAAGGATCAAGAATTAAATTTATTTGTGCCTTGCTAGTAAAGAAAGACAGGCAAAACAATAAAACAAGTAGTAATTTTTTCATAATAAAAATATGGGGAAGAGTAAAATCCTCTTCCCCATTAATGATTATTTTAAAATAACGAGTCGTTTAGTCAAAGTATTGTTACCATTGAAAACAGTAAACAAATATACTCCATTTTCCAGATTGGAGATGCTTATCTGTTTGTTTTCATTAGCTGTTACAATACCGGAATTAAAAATTGTACTTCCATCAATACTCAGTATTTTCCAGTTCCAGTTTCCATTATCTTCTGAAACAACCAATACATCAAATTGATCAGATGCAGGATTGGGATTAAGAACTAATTCTGCAACATGATCGACATCCTGATGTATTTCATTCTCCATTGATCTGTTTGAGACTGAATCGGATATGATCTCACATGAGTTTGTGTAAACTGTGGTATCAACAGGTGAAAGCAATGCACGGGCTACATACACTGCAGGACCATATTCATAGGGACATTGTGCTGCAATGAATTGAAGCTCAGAAATATCATTTGTTGAATAATTCAGGGCAGAACTGTCGCTTCTGTGGGCAATAGTGTTGACTTTTTGCAAATCTTGTTTAGGAATTGTGCTTGTAATGTTCATTTTTGATTTTATTATGTCTTTTGTTGACGAAAATCTAAGCATTCATACGCAACCAAAGTTACAAAAAAATTGTTTGAAAATCTATTTTTTACCCGTTCCCGCCCACAGTCATCCGATGTCTTGCCATGCCCGCTTGCGTTTGCAAGTCACGGTGTGACTTTGAGTCACGCCGTGACTGCTGCACTGCCTACCGCACCAAAGTAACATTCCCACGCTTAATCACAGTCTCCCCATTCAGCAAAACCGCCTCCACATAATACGCATAAACTCCAACCGGAGCGTTTTCTCCACGAAAATTACCGTTCCAACCGCAACAATTGCTGCCGTGGCCGATTTCATTGCACTTGCAGTTGTGCACTTCTTCGCCCCAGCGGTTGTAAATAATGAAATTCTTTATTTCGGAAATGCCTTCGCCGCGTACCCAAAACACATCGTTGTTCCCATCTCCGTTGGGACTGAAAATATTCGGGATATAGAGCGGGTCTGCGCAATCGCTTACATACACAAAAGCCGTATCATAACTTTCATCAAACTTAAAGTCTTTTTGGTGAAGCACATAATATGTACTGATTTCGGGCGAAACCGTGATCTGTGCCGTAGTATCAATTAAATTTCCTTCGGCATCGTACCACCAGTACAGATATTGAGAGCGAGAGGGAGAGCCGAGAACGAGAGATTCGCCCTCGCAGAGCAACTGATCGCCACCTGCATCGGCTGAATACACGGGTGCATCGGCTGGGTAGATTGAGACGTCGTCTATATAAAAGTATCCCTTATTGCCATAATCACTATTTCCTCCACCAATATATATTGTGTCCATTAATGAATAATTTGTGAAGTTCCCAATAACAAAAAATTGTTCTCCTCCACTGGCAATAAAAGGAATTGTTATTTTTTCCCATCCGTTTTTGACTGTGATATAACTAATGTTATTTATTTGAGGAGAGTAATTTGATAAAAGAAGGGAAGATTCATTTATAAGAATTGATGAGAGGTAAACGGACAAATCACTAAATGTATAATTACATACATCATTTAGTGAAATGTAACAGGAAAAAATATAATTTCTTCCAGAAATTAAAGATGAAAATAACTGACCCTGTAGATATTCAGAGTATTCAATAATGCTATCTAAGGGGGGCTTTTTTTCATAATCAAAAGCATATAAGCCTGTAAAGCCTGAACCTGTATGAGGATATTGAAAATTGGGACCTAAATATGGAATATGGCTAAGCCAAGGTAAGCTATCAAAACAATAGTGAAAGCAATCAGCATTGTTGTTAATTGCTCCATAATTAGCAAAACTCCATTCGTCCAGAATGTAGAAAGTATTAGCAGTGCCAATTGGGATTGTATAGCACTGTGGTAAATTCACATTATCAAAACTTGGGTTCTTTACTAAGTTCTGCCCAATCATATTAATTGGAATCATAATGAGAAGAAATAAAAGCAATTTCATACTATAAAAATAATGGGGTTCACAAAAAAGTGGACCCCAGTTTTTCATTTAACGTGATATATGTAGTAGACCTCTGGCAATCTCGCCATTAAGACCATTTATTTCATAGAGCACCAACTGCTCTGAAATTGTCATGATATTAACAGTGCTGCTTTTATCGTTCAGTTCTTGAATCAGCAAAATCTGACCTAAGGCTGAGAAAAACGTTATTGTGGCAGGAAATGCAATGTCTGTTTCAACGGTTATCTCAGTTGAAGCAGGATTTGGATATACATTTACAAATATATCATTATTTGTGCTAATCATACTTTTTCCAGGTGTTTCAGCTTTATCAAACTCACATTCATTGAAATATTCGGTTGTGTCGCCAATAAGCTTTAGAACAATTCGGCTTATGTACACGTTTTCGCCATGTAAAAATGTTCCACCGAAAACATTTAGAAAAACAAAAATCAAAAAGAAGCAGCCAATTAATCGTGTCATTTTTAATAGTTTTTCAAATATACTCAATTTGGTTTTAGAACGGTAAACTTATATTTCGAGCCCGACCTGTGGCTTTCTCCCGGACAAGCATACCAACGCAATAAGACGCACTCAGATCAGCCGTGCGTATTTATTGGTGCGGCTGATGCAGAGAGGTC